>NZ_FR886619.1:59346-136684 GCF_000436575.1 Clostridium sp. CAG:265 | reverse complement strand
ATACGAATTCCCTTTTTTCAAATATTATTTTGATACAGCCCCATTAATATTTTTTATAATTTTATGTTAATTGCATCTAATAAAAGCTGAGCTGATTCCACATTAGTTGCTAGTGGTACCTTATATACATCACATAACCTTAAAAGTGCCATAATGTCAGGTTCATGTGGCTGTGATGTTAGAGGATCTCTTAAAAAGATTATCATGTCTACATTGTGATCTGCCACTAAAGCACCTATTTGTTGATCTCCTCCTAAAGGTCCACTCTTATATCTATAAATTTGTAAATTCGTATTTTCCATTACTCTAAGACCAGTTGTTCCTGTAGAAACCAATTCAACTTTCTTTAAAATACTTTCATTCTTTTTTGCAAATTGAATCATTTCTTCTTTTTTCTTATCATGTGCTATTAAAGCTATTCTCATTTTCTCATCCTCCATATTCCCTATTTACCTATATACTATCATTATTTGCTATTTAATTCATCTATTATTTTTTTTACATCTTTATATCTAGGATCATATTGATAAACTATATTGAAATATTCATAAGCATCTTCCTTATGTCCCATAATCTTAAAACATCTTGCTAAATTATAATAAACATCAACACTGCCTTCATCTAAATCTATCGCTCTTTCATAATTTTCTAAAGCTTTTTCATAATTCTTATTAACCATATGATATTCTGCTATACCAATATATACACTACCTATATTTGCATCTAATTTTATAGCATCTTCAAAATCTGTCATTGCCTCACTAGATTTATGTAAATATTTAAGCTTAATCCAACCTACATTTGCCTTTATATGTGCTGCATCTGAACTACTTAATGTATTTGAACTAAGCACTTTTTCTGCTCTTGCTATCCCTTCTTCATATCTTCCAAGTTTAATATCTATATCTGTAAGATATGCTACTACAAAAAAACTATTAGGATTACTATCTAATATTTCTATAAAGACTTTCTTACTTTCTTCATATCTTTCTAAATAAAATAAAGCTTCACCTTTTAAGCTTTTAGCATAATTAACATTAATAATATTCTTTTCTAGAGCCTCATTTATTTCTTCTATTGCTCCCTCATAATCCTCTAATGCCATTAAAGCATCAGCTACATAAACATGTATTTCTGGATTTTTACTATTTCCTAATTCTTCCATGGCATAAGCAAGAGCTGTTGCTGCATCTTCCTCTAATCTTTCTGCGTATCCCCATAAAAATTCTTCTCTTATTTTCATTTATAAATTCCTCCTAATTAATCGAAGTGATTAAACTTCATAACTATTTCTCCTATGCTCTTTCTTTATCTAATTTTCTATTATATAAATACATATATAATGACGCTCCAAAAATTACTACGTATCCTATTATACTCATATAATCTGGTAATACTCCAAAGATTACAAAGCTAATTATAGCTGAGAAAATTATATTGGAATAATCAAAAATTGAAATTTCTTTTGATGGTGCATATTTATATGCTAAAGTAATTCCAAATTGCCCTACAGTAGCAAATATTCCAGCAAATATCAAGTACATAAACTGCATAATTCCCATAGGTTTATATACAGCTATCATAAATGGTGCTATTACTATTAAAGAAAAGGTTGAAAAATAGAATACAATAGTATAATGCTTTTCCTTTCCTCCCAAAAATCTTAAACATGTGTAGGCTGCCGCTGCACATATTGCTCCTAATACTCCCACCATCGCTGGAACTACTGCCATATTAAATTCTGGCCTAATGATAAATAAAGCTCCTATAAAGGCAATTATTATGGAAATCAACTGTCTTGAATTTATTTTTTCCTTTAAGAATAATGCTGAAAAAATAATAACAAGAAATGGGCTTAACTTATTAAGCATATTTGCATCTGATAAGACAAGATTATCAATAGCATAAAAATTAAATATTATACCTAAAGTTCCAAAAGCTGATCTTGTTATTAATATCTTCTGGTTCTCTCTTTTACCAAAGAAACTCTGCTTATGTTTGATAATAAAAAACATTGCTACAAAACAAGAAACCAGATTTCTAAAAAATGTTTTCTGAAATGATGGTAAATCACCTGCTAATTTTACAAAGGCAGACATCATAGCAAATCCAAAGGCAGAAATTATAATTAAAATTATTCCTTTGCTTCTATTTCCTATCTTATCCATATTGTATATTCTCCTTATAAATTTTTTAATATAATTTAGAATAACATAATTAATTTATAAATTCTACTTAAAAGCTATCTATATGCCCTTATCACATTTCTTATCACTATAATATTTCCTTAATCCTTCAAAAGTTGCTTTTTTTCCTGAAGTTATACACTTTTCAACATACTCTTTCAATACATAAATACTCATTTAAATCACCTCTGAATTTATTTATATTCATATATATGTATCTATAATTATGTAAATGACAAAAAAAAGAAATCAGCAAAAATTAATTTTTACTGATTTCTTTATTTAAGATATTAAACCGATTCTAAAATTTTAATCTGCCTCTGTCTCAAACCTATTTTCTTATTAATTATCCATGAGAAAGCAACAAGTAATAAAAACGTAATTCTAAAGTTTGTTAATAAGGAGAATACTGAGAATATTAATGATAATTTATATACTGCCTTTGACTTATTTCTTATTATTATATACTTCATAACAAATGAAAGTGAATCTTTTATAATGAAGTAAAAGAATATTACTTCTACTGACATAATAACTACTCTTAAATAATCCATTGTTATTTCTATATTATAAGCTTTAATAAATTCTACTATGGCTACATATACTATAGAAAATCTATACGCTTGTTTACTACAACATAAAAATGCACCATATTTATTAAATTGATTTATTATGTTAAATTTTCTTTTAGTATTTTTATCTAATATCCTTAGTTTATTTCCTAAAAACATAGCTCCTAAATAGACCGCAATCACTGTTCCTACTGGTATGGTTGCAATACTTAAATAAATAACCAATGATGAATAATACTCTGGTAATATTATATTAGGATTATATGTACTTACTGCCATTATTACAGTTTGTAGAATTTCTTCTGAATCTTTAATGAGACTGTACCCTGTAAGTGTTGAAAAATATATATCCACAAATATTATTATAAAAGTGGCAAGTACTGATGACAATAATAAATCATCAAAAATACTGCTATCCTTACTAATAAATAATGTACATATAAATCCAATTATCATACCTTGTGCCATCCAAACTGCTGCTATAACATTACCTAATACAAAAAAAACAATTGTCAATGAAGTAATGCTCATAAATAATGCTTGCTTTCTGTCAAGCTTAAAAAATACAATACAAATATATATAGGTACTATTACGTCTAGAAATAAGGTATATGCAATACCCGTACTAATGGCTATTACACTTAACAAAATAAATATAGCTGAGAAAACAGCTGAATAAGTAATATTTTTTGTATTCATAAATATTATCTCTTTCTTAATTATACTCTTTTATCAATATTATCTATTGCAAAATTAACATATTCCATAAATCTATCTACTATATGGTTTTCTGAATATTGATCATCATATAAAATTTCATATAGAGCTGAAGAAAATAATATTCCTACAAAGCAACATCCCATAACCTCCAATGCTTCTTTATCTGCTTTTCCCTTAGTTATATCATTTATTCTATTGGAATTTATATTTACAAGTCTTCTAAGTTCTTGTCTCACTTCTTGATGCCTATTCTTATCTCCCCATATTTGACTCATTATTACTCTAAACAATTCTTTATTTTTATAAACATATCTTAACTGTACTTTAGCTGATATTTTTAACTTTTCAAGAGGATCACTAATTTCCTTTATGGCGTCAAGCACTTCACTCTTAATTACTTTCATTCCTTCATCTATGACAAATTTAAAAATTTCCTCTTTACCCTTAAAATTATAATATAATGTTCCTTTTGCTACTCCTGCTTCTGAAGCTATTTCATCCACTGTGGCACTATCATATCCCTCTATAGAAAACACCTTTATTGCTGCATTAAATATTGCCTTTTTTGTTTTATTCATTTCTTCCTCCCTTTTCTCCATACGCTTTCTTTAAATATCTTCATAAATAGCAGCGACAAACTATTGCTACTACTATACTTTTAATATTTCACTTGTATACTTTTCACAGTTTTCTTTATTAGTAATTATTATTACATCTTCCATTTTACAAAAAGTTATAAAGCTACTTTCATCAAATTTACTTTTATCTGCAAGTAAATATGCCTTGTTACATTTCTTTATTGCTTCTTTCTTTACCATGGCTTCATTAGCATCTGGAGTAGTACAACCATTTTCTACACTTACTCCATTAGCTCCAAAAAAGCCCTTAGTAAAATTATAGCTTTCAAGGTCATCTACAGCCTTTACACCTACAATAGCTTCTGTAACATCTTTTATTTCTCCACCTAAGATAAAAGTTTTTATATTCATATCAACTAATTTTTTAGCATGAGCAATTCCATTAGTAACTACGGTAATATCTTTATTCTTTAAATAATCAATCATATGTTCTGTGGTTGTTCCAGCATCTATATATATATAGTCTCCATCTTCAACCATTTTAGAAGCAAACTTTGCTATTTCACTTTTTTCACTTTTATTTATTTTCTGCCTAAAAATAACCTTATAATCATTCCTAAAGTAATCATCGCCAATAGCTATTGCTCCTCCATGGACCTTTTTTAACTTTCCTTCCTTATCAAGCATTTGAAGGTCTCTTCTAATAGTTGATTCAGAGGCACCAATTTCATCTATAAGTTCTGTCAAAGTTACCATAGAATTAATTTTCAACTTTTCTAAAATTATTTTCTTTCTCTCTTCAACTAGCATTTTTCTTCCTTCCTCTTTATAAGAACAATTCCTTTATTTCATCTTCACTTAATGTTCCAAGTAGACTTCCATCCTTATAATCTCCATTCATTATTTCTCCAATTACTTCTTTTTTATCCTCTTGTAACTTAAGTATCTTTTCTTCAATAGTCCCTTTTGCAATAAGTTTTATTACTTCAACATTACTTTTTTGCCCAAATCTATGAGCTCTATCTGTTGCTTGATCTTCTATAGCTGGATTCCACCATGGATCAAAATGAATTACCATATCTGCGGATGTTAAATTAAGTCCTGTACCTCCAGCTTTTAAAGATATTAGAAAAACACTTACATCATTCCTACTATTAAAATCATTAACAAGCTTTATTCTTTCTTGTGCTTTTGTTGATCCATCTAGATAATAATAATTTATCTTATTTTCATTTAATGTCTTTTTTATACTATCCAATACCGATGTAAATTGCGAGAATAAAAGTATCTTTCTTTCTGCATTAATGGCTTCACTAACAATTGAAACTGCTGTATCTATTTTACTACTTCCGCCATTATACCCTTCAACTATAACAGATGGATCTAAACATAACTGCCTTAGCTTTGTTAAATATGAAAATATAGTTATCTTATCCTTAGTAATATCCTTATCATTCATCTTTTCCTTTATATCGGCAATATAAGATGAATAAACCTTCTTCTGCTCTTCATTCATTTCCACATAATACTTCTTTTCTATCTTATCTGGTAATTCCAACATAACATTTTTCTTAAGTCTTCTTAAAACAAAAGGTTGTATCATTTTCTTAAGCGCTACAGTACCTTCTCTAGTTCCAACAAATCTTTCCTGGAACCGATTTTTATTATAAAGGTACCCTGGCATTACAAAGTCAAAAATTGACCATAATTCTAAGAGATTATTTTCTATTGGTGTACCTGTAAGTGCAAATTTAACTTTAGCTTTTATTTCTTTTACAATTTCACTGCTTATAGATTGAGAATTTTTTATATGTTGTGCTTCATCTATTATACAATAATCAAACTCCTTGCCATCATACCATTCATAATCATTCTTAAGTGTTCCATATGTTGTGAGTATAACATCATAGGAAGATATATTTTCCATAATTTCAACTCTCTCTTCTTTATTTCCATGCAATACAGCAACATTCATTGATGGTGCAAAATTTTCAAACTCACTTTTCCAATTATAAATTAATGATGTTGGTGTCACTATAAGTGATTTTTTATGGTTATCCTGTTCTGAAAGCAAGAATGTTATGGTTTGAATTGTTTTTCCAAGTCCCATTTCATCTGCTAAAATCCCACCAAATTCATAATGACTTAAATTCTTAAACCAATTATATCCAGTTATTTGATAATCTCTAAGCTTAGCATTCAATTCTGTTGGAATATTATAATTAACTTCCTCAATAGTCTTAAGCTTATTAGAAATATGTGATACAATTTCCTTGCCATCTATATAGGACATATTTCCACTTTCTATTGCTTCATTTATAAATGCTGCTCTATTTCTATGAACTCTAATTCTATTATCATCTATTCTATTATCTAAAGCTAATATTTCAGCCAAGGTAAAAAAATCTTTCACCTTTTCATCAGTAAAGTTGACAAATGAATCATTCTTCAATTTATAAAACTTTCTTTTTTCTTTAAAAGCTCTCAAAATATCTGCAAACTCTGATTTATCAATTTCCTCCACTTCAAAGGTAAACTCTAGGAAATTGCTATTACCATCTCTCTTTATAGATCCTTTCATAGATGTAGCTCCATAAATCTTCCTATCTTTAAACCTATCAGAATAAAATACCTCTGCACATTCTTTCACATCTTTTAAATCACTTAAAAAAAATTCATATAAATTCTCATCATTACCATTAAAGATAAATTTTCCTTTATCTCTATAAAATTTATGTCCATTTAAAACATTTTCAATATGTTGTTCTTTATTTAAATTTCTTATTATATATTGTTCATTATTTGGCCCATTAGCAAGATTGAAAGACTCTTCACCATAATTCATCTTTACATCAGCCCAAGTGCTTTTCTTATCTCTATCAAAAAATATCTCTATCTTTAAATCTTCTTTTACTATATTTTTCTTTAGGTTATCATCAAGATTAACCTCTTTTGTAATTATATCTAAAGCAGGAATTATCTTAGTAAATACATCTTTCTTCTTTTCACCTTTAAATGATAATTTTTCATTATCCTTTAATGCTGAGTAAAATAATTTATATTTTTGAGCCTGCTTTTTTGATGGTAGATATACTACATCATCGTAAATATACACATCTCCTTTATATGTAAGCGGCTTTGGAAGGTTATTTGCTATGGTTAAATTAATACTGTTATCGCTTTCTTCCAAATTAAACATTAGTGGCATATCTTCTTTCTTTATCTGTATCTTTTTTTCTTCATCTTTCTCCATAAATATTATTTTCTTATGAGATAAGCATTCTAAAAATCTTCTTAATGTCTGTGATGGTATTACTAACATCTTATTTTTAGAAATTAGTCCACTGCTCGTTCTTCCATAAGAAGGACCACTGCCTAATGCTTCATTTAACCCTGCATATTCTTCAATAAAATCAATAATTCTTTCATCTTCCTCTGAAAAGTAATGTCTTTTTGGATCATAAATGAAATTCTTACCATAAATTAATTTTTCCTCATTTATTTTTGCTTTCACAAACTCAGGAATATTTTTCATTACATAAAGATGATTACTACCTATTTTAAAATCTGCTTCAAAAAAAGGTTCGCCTCTAAAATAGCTTTTCTTTTCTAAAGAAACCTCTATATTTAACATTTCTTTTTCATTATCATCTTCATCTAACTGTTCTAACAGTTTTTTGCTATAATCCATATCTATTTTCCTAGGATTTAAGCCTTGATCTCTACTATCTTCTTTAAGCCTTTCTTCTAGGATATCTATAAATCTATAAAATGTGGCAGCTACGTGCTTACATATATAATTTTCATTAAAATCAGCATTATTTCTATAATCAAGGCATTCACATTCTGTATATATTAACTTTAAATTCTTTATGTCTATAGAAATATTAATACTATACATTTCTCTACTTTCACTAGACATAACCTTACCATAAATATCTAAAGAGTCATACTGTGGGTCTACCATAGATTTAACTTGATGTACTAACCCTTCATTTACAGATCTTCGTCCCCTTGGGAGCCTATTTTTTATATCATGACTTGTCATTAAACTATTTAACTCTCTAATATTCACTGCTCCACCTCACGCTTTTAATAAATTAACTATTATATTATATACCATGTTTTTCTTTTATTAAACATTATTATTTATTAAGTAAGTTGTTAACTTATTTTCTCTTGTATATAATTAAATATAACTACATAAAATTGTAATATACCTTAAGGAGATGATTTATTCATGGAAACTAGTAAAAGTTATGATGAAAATATATTTAATGAAATACTTAGTCTTATAAATAAAAATAAAGCATCTTTAGCAGAAGAAAAACTTAATTCCATTGCTGAAAAAAATGCTATGTGGAATTACCTTTATGGGCTTATACTATTTAATAAATCATGGTATGATAGTGCCCTATCCTACTTTAATAATGCTATATCATTAGATCCATCCAATGTATTTATTAAGGAATCCTATGTTAATCTTATGGCAAGGCATAGACATTATTCTGATGATTACTATAGTAGTGGCTACAGAAGACGAAATCGTGGTTGCTCTTGTTGTTGCTGTGATGACTGTTGTTGCAATTATGAAATAAGCTGTTGTGATCTTATATGCTTAGACCAATGTTGTGAATGTATGGGTGGAGATTTTATTAACTGTATATAAAAAAGTACTGCCAAATAATCCTGGCAGTACTTTTCTTATTTTTTAGATACATATACGTTATTTTTTATATAAAATCTCCATGGAAAATTGATAGCTTCTTCAGCATAATCTATTCCAACTCTTGTGGTTTCAACTATGTCTATTTCTTCCTTATTTCCTTCTTCAATATATAAAGTACTTTCTTCGTATAACCTATGATAATTTTCCTTCTTTGTAATATTAAGTGCCATGCATAATTTAGCAGGTCCATTGGTAAGACTCTTTTTTTGTGTTTTACTTAATTTATCATACTTCTTCTTTAATCTTATTTCTGCTAAATACTCAAAATTATCCAAAGGTTCCACTGCTCTTATAAGTACTCCTGATGCTATATCTTCTTTGTCACTTATGACATTAAAGCAATGATATAATCCATAAATAAAATAGACGTATGATATACCTCCGCTATGAAAAAGTGGCTCTGTACGTTCTGTCCTTCTACCATTGTAAGCATGTGAAGCCTTATCAATATCTCCAATATAACTTTCTGTTTCTACAATTTTACACTTTATAACTTTACCATCTACTTTTCTCACTAAGACTTTTCCTAATAATTTTTTAGCTACAGTTATGGCATCTTCTTCATAAAACTCTTTTGGTAATATCATCTTTTCCTCCTAAATGTATCTTTCTTATTAGTATTTTAACTTACTATTCAAAATATTATAACTTATTATTGGCTATTATAACTAAGCACTCATTTACCATATTTAGAATATACTATACTGAATTATCAAATCTTTAAGGAGATTTATTTAATGAATCCATATAAAATTTTAGGCATTCCGCCTACAGCATCAAAGGATGAAATAGAAAATGCTTATGAAAGAATCGTAGATACTTATCAAATTGATAATGCTGATTCTGATGATTATTATTTGATGGAAGATAAAATTTCTGAAGCTAATGAAGCATATAACACACTTATCAATGACTTAAAGTATAAAGAGATTAGAAGTCTCATTGAAAATGAACAATTTATTTCTGCTGAAACAGAATTAAATTTAATTTCTGATAAGAATAATGCTGAATGGAATTATTTAAAGGGTTTTGTCATGTTAAAGAAAGGTTGGGTACAATCTGGAGTAAATCATTTAAAGACTGCTGCTGAATTAAACCCAACAAATCCTGAATATAAAGAAACCATGGCTATTTTATCAAGAAAGATCAACACCATAAAGCAAAATTATGCTAGAGCTGCTGCCGCTGCCAATATTAAAGCTAATCAAAATAATATGAACATGTGTGGTGGAAATAATGGCGGTGGTAACGGCATGTGCGGAGATATGGGTAATTTAGGAAATATGATGGGTGGAGGGAATCCTTTAGCAAATATGATGGGCGGCAATGCTAATCCAATGGGTAATAATCCAGCTGGTGGTGCAGTTCCAAATGGAGGAATGGCTCAAAATCCTACTGGTGGTAATGCAATGAATGGCAATCCTTTACAAAACATGCTACTTCAAAGCCTATTCTCAGGAGGAAATAATGGTGCTATGAACATGTGCGGCAACAGTGGTGGAAAAATGTGTTAAGTAAGGTGGCTAGTAAATAAATGTTTGGTTATATTACACCACTATACAATGAGTTAAAGCTTGGAGATTACTATTATTTTAAAAGCTATTACTGTGGTCTTTGTAATACCATAAAAGAAAACTTTGGCAATCTTCCTCGATTAACCTTAAATTATGATTTAACCTTCATTGGTTTCCTTTTAGATGGGCTAAGCAATGAACCTATCAATACTAAATCAATTCATTGTCTTAAACATTTAACAACTAAAACTGTAATCTGTCAACCTACAAATGCATTAAATTATATTTCTGCCGTTAATATAATCATTTCCACCTTAAAGCTTAAAGATGATATAGTAGATGATGGAAGTATTAAAGGTAGACTATTTTATACACTTTTTATTCCAGCTGATAAGAAGGCCAAAAATCATTTAAAATCACTTTTTTCCATTATTGATGAAAATATGACCATCTTATCTGAGTATGAAAAAAATCTTAATTTTACATCATTAGATGAGGTATGTCATCCCTTCAGCGTAATAATTGCCTCCATCCTAAGTCTATATCCATATAGTTTTCCAGATGACAATGCTAAAATACGAGAAACTCTCTATAATCTTGGCTACTCAATTGGAAAATGGATTTATCTAATGGATGCCTTAGATGATTGGCATGATGATTTAGATAATGATAAATTTAATCCACTAAATACCATATATAATGGAAATAGCATTCCTTTTGAAGATATTATAAATTTAGTAATTGAAGATATTGACTTTATCATTTTTAGCTGCTTAAATAACTGTAGCGAATATATTAAGGCTCTTCCTTTTAAAAAACATTATCCAATTATTGAAAATGTTATTGACCTTGGAATGCCTAAATCGTATTATGCTGTAATATTTAAGCTTAAAGAATTATTAAATTTAAAAGAAGCTAGTGTCACATAAAGTTAGACACTAGCTTCTTTTAAATTTAATATGTTTTTTTATTTTTCATAAATAACAATATCTCTTATACTATCTTCTTTTATAACATCATCTTCTATATCATATACATTAGTGATAGTAACCTTCTTAACTTCTCCCTTTAACTCATCAGCCCTTGCCATAAAGTAAGTTTTTACTTTCTTATCAAGTTTAACTTCTTCTAACATAGGTGTTTTGTATTGTCCCTCCGTTGTTTCTACTACAACTTCACATAAATTTCCTTCCTTACCAAAGCTATATGCTTCTGAACTATTATTTGATATATCAGCCCTTAAAATATATCCATCTACTAGCTTTATGATTTTTGATAAGTATATATTAAGTTTTCCTGAAACTATTTCTGGAGCTTCAACATTAATACACTCTATTACTCCATCTGGTGAAACAGCCCATCCATCGTCTTCTTTTATCATGGCATAAGTATATGTGTATGGAACTTCTTTTCCATCTTCCATAATTGCCATATTTACCACTGCTTTTTCTATGTTTTCATCTATAGCTTCAATACTTTCAGTTTCAGACTTAGTAATTTGAGCATTTTTTCTATTGGCTTCTAACATCTTTACTACTGTGCCACTACTATAGCCTACCGAATCTAAATATACATCAGAATATAATGAAACCATGTTTTCTATGTCATTTGCTTTATTATATTCATTAAATAAGTTTATTACCTCTTCGGCACTTTCAGCTCTAACTGGTGTCACATCTTTTGTAGTACATCCTGTGAAAAGGGTAGCAATGATTCCTGTTGATACTAATCCCACAACTAATCTTTTGGTAAATTTCATATTATTCTCCTTTACGTATATATTTTCCTTTATTAAGCATAACATAAATAACTTTATTTTTCAGCATTGACTTAAAAAAAAGATAATGTTTACAAATTATTTATTTTATGATTGAAGCCTTCATTCTCTGAAGGCTTCAACTTCTATATAGATCTTATATAAAATCCCTTATTATATATATCCTTATCATACTTTATCTCAATACCATTACATATTTTTTCATATTCCTTATGTACTACAAAAGTTATTCCATCTACTGATTCTTCAATATCATTTTCACCTTTGAAATCTACATATATTTCATATGCTGGCTTTCCACACCCAATGAAAGGCTTAACTCTTATATAATTCTCATTACTATTTTTTATCATTTCCTCTAATGCATTTTTAGCTTTTTTATCAAAAATTATCTTCAAAAAAACATCTCCTTTGTCTATAATATATATTTATTATATACTATAGACAATATTTTAGCATTAGGAACTTTTCATATTTTATAAAAAGTCCCTAATACCAAGATATCCTTTTATATTTTTCCATTAATGTTAATAATTAATGGACTTTTGATAAACCAAACTCTTCATGTAAAAGATTTATGGCAATTTCAATATCCTTAGTATAGATAAGGCACCATATAGTCATATTAGAATCTGTTGTCTGTAATACTTCAATATTATTATTTTGCAGCACATTTATTATCCTAGCCATAATACCAGGTACCCCTGTCATTCCTGCTCCCACTATAGCTATTGTGCTACATTCCTCAATTATGCTATATTTAATTCCCACCAGTTCTAGTATACTACATACATTTTCCTTTTCTGATTTATCTACTGTAAAAAATTGATGTGCTGGAAAGATGTTGATAAGATCTAAACTTATATGATTCTTTGCAAGTATTTCTAATAAATTTTGATAGACCTTTATATTGCTATTTTCTGATAACCTTATCCTCACTTGAATTCTGTTATTAAGATAAGTTATACCTGTAATATATCTTCTTTCATTACCTATGGTATTATTACTTACTAATGTCCCCTTTGATTCACCCATGGTATTTTTTATAAATAGAGGAATATTGCCCTTCTTTGCTAAGTCTATAGCTTTAGGATGTATTACTTTAGCTCCTTGATCTGCCAATTGAAAAACTTCATTATACGTTATTTCATCAATAAGTGAAGCATCTTCAACTATTCTTGGATCTGCTGTCATAATCCCATCCACGTCAGTATATATTTCTATTTCTTTTGCATTTACAGCATTACCTAGAATACATGCTGTAGTATCGCTTCCCCCTCTACCTAAAGTAGTAAAATATCCATCTTTAGTTATTCCTTGAAAACCTGTAACAACAGGAACCTTTCCTTCTCTTACCACTGATAGTAATCTATCTATATCAATGCTTATATACTCAGCCTCGCAGAAATTATCATCAGTAATTATTCCAGCTTGTCCTCCTGTTAATGGTACTGCTTGAATTCCTTCATTATATAAAGCATTTGCTACTACAACAGAGCTTATAATTTCACCGCAGCACATCAAGAGATCTTTGGAATTTCTATTGGATTCCTTAAATTTATCATCTATAAGAGTCAATAAAGTATCAGTGGCATATGGTTGTCCTTTTCGCCCCATAGCAGATACAACCACTATAGGTGTAAACCCATTATCAATTGCCTCTTTTACTTTAACCGCTACCTGTTTTCGCCTGTCCTCTGTAGATACAGATGTACCTCCAAACTTTTGTACTATTATATTCAAGGAAATCTCCTCCTTAGCTAAGCTTTAGCTCTTTTAATTTTTCCTTCTTCTGCGGAGATTACTATTACGTTAGCACCAATTTTAGTAACGCATTCCCAAGGTATTTCTACAAATTCCCTGCTACCTCCAAAAAAGCTTAACTTATTACTGCTAACACCTACAACCAAGAATTTTAAGCATCCTTCTTCATCTATTATAAAGTCAATATTTTGAGAACTATCATATTTTTCTGCACATTCTAAATTAAATATTTCAAATTTCTCCAAATCACTAATAAGTTTTTCAGAACTATCTACCTTTTTTTCATAATATTCAAAATCTTTCATAAACGAATTACCTCCTTGCTTTTCATAAAATTTTATGCTAAAAGGAGGTAATTTATTACCTAGGTAACTTTACTAACCCAGTGACATAATTATTATACTCTTTTGTCATTTACAATCAAATCTCTATTGTACGCTACGTCAGAAAGTCCTACTATTTTATTTAATCCATCAATTTCTACATCTTGACCCACATATGATGCACTTATTATTCCCGGCTTAAAGCACTCTTCCAATACATAGTTTATGTCTTGCTTATTTATTTTGTTAATCTTTTCAGTAACTTCTTCTGCTGTTTTTATCTTATTTTGTAATAACAAGCATTTAGCATTAGCAAACATTCTTGATGCAGTGCTTTCTAAACCTAAAAGATAACCAGAAATAAGTTTTTCTTTATTTATCTTAAGCTTTTCATCACTAATGCCTTTATCTGCAAAAAGTTTAAGCTCTCTACTTATAACTTCTAATGCTTTATTTGCAAACTGTTTACTTAAACCAGTATAAATATTTAAACTTCCAACACCTATATAAGGCTGTGAATATGAATATATAGTATAGCAAAGTCCTAACTCTTCTCTTACCTTTTGAAATAAAACTGATGAAGCTCCTCCACCAAAAATATTATTTAATAAAGCAAGTGAATATGCTCTTTCATGAGCATATGGAAGTCCCTTTAAACCAATATTTATATGAAGCTGTTCAATTTGCTTATTTACATAAGCTGCCCCTCCTAAAAGGTTTACTTCTTTATAAGTTGGTATATATATTTCATTTTTATCCCAAGAACCAAAATAATTTTCCATTAATTTTTTTAATTCATTTTTATCAAATTTTCCACATATACTTATTACTGAATTATGGGGAGTATAATGTTTTTTTACATATTCCTTAATTTTACTGCTATTTAATGATTTAATTATATCAATAGTTCCTAATATTGGATCAGCAAGAGAATTATCACCAAATATTACCTTTGAATGGATATCTTCTAGAACATCTTCTGGATTATCCTCACTCATATTTATTTCTTCTATTACAACGCCTTTTTCCTTTTCAATTTCCTCATCATCAAACTTTGCATTAAGAATCATATCTGAAAGTACATCTAGGCAAAGATTTAAATGTGTATATAATGATTTTGTATAATAACAAGTTGTTTCCTTGCTAGTATAGGCATTAATTTGTCCACCTACATTTTCTATGTGCTGAACTATTTCTTTGGCACTTCTCTTATTAGTACCTTTAAAAAACATATGCTCTATAAAATGTGAAATTCCATTAACTGAATTTTCTTCATTTCTTGATCCATTTTGAACCATAACTCCAACACTTACCGAATTCACATGTTCAATATATTCAGTAACAACTCTTAATCCGTTATCTAATGTATATATCTCAAACATAATTACCTCCACTTTTATAGTTTGATTTTAGTTTATTTTAATTTATACTATTTTATTCTATATACTAAAAAAAGAGAATTTTAATAATTCTCTTTCACATAATAAATATTATTTCGCTGAATAAATACTATTGTTCAGTTGTTTCCTCTTCATCTGGTAATGCATCTTTTCTAGAAAGGTTTATTCTGCCTTGTTGATCTATTTCAGTTACTTTTACAAGTATTTCATCACCAACAGATACTACATCTTCAACTTTATTTACTCTTGCTTTATCTAATTTAGATATGTGGCATAATCCTTCTTTATTTGGTAATATTTCAATAAATGCTCCAAAAGCAGCAATTTTTGTAACCTTACCTAAGTAAACTTCACCAACTTGAACTTCTTTTGTTAATCCTTCAATAATTCTTATGGCTTCATTTACCCCTTCATGATCAGGTGATGAAACAAATACTGTACCATCCTCTTTAATATCTATCTTAACACCAGTATCTGCAATAATCTTATTGATTACCTTTCCACCAGCACCAATTACATCTCTTATCTTTTCTGGATCAATACTTATAGTACAAGTCTTAGGTGCAAATTTAGATACTTCCTTTCTGCTCGCTGGAATGCATTCCTCTATCTTATCTAAAATAAATATTCTTGCTTTTCTAGCATCAGTAATTGCTTTAGAAATTACATCAAAGCTTAACCCCTTAATCTTAGTATCAACTTGGATAGAAGTTATACCTTCTGTTGTACCTGCAACTTTAAAGTCCATATCTCCAAAGAAATCTTCAATTCCTTGTATATCTGTTAATACTTCTTCATGAACTAAATCTTCTGAAGTTATTAATCCCATTGCTATACCAGCTGCTGGTCTCTTTATTGGAACACCTGCATCTAATAATGCTAGTGTAGAACCACAAACTGAAGCTTGAGAAGTTGATCCATTGGAACTTAATACTTCAGATACTAATCTTATAGTGTATGGGAATTCCTCTTCTGAAGGTATTAATGGTTCTAAAGCTCTTTCAGCTAAAGCTCCATGCCCTATTTCTCTTCTTCCTGGTCCTCTAAGTGGTCTAACTTCTCCAACTGAATAAGCAGGGAAGTTATAGTGATGCATATATCTCTTAGACTCTACTTCACCAATACCATCTATTATTTGGATGTCACCTACAGCTCCTAAAGTAGCTACAGTCATAACTTGAGTAAGACCTCTAGTGAATAAACCTGTACCATGAGTTCTAGGTAATATTCCTACTTCACATGAAATCTTTCTTATCTGATCAAATGCTCTTCCATCTGGTCTTCTCTTATGGTTAAGAAGCATATCTCTTACAACTTCTTTTTGCATAGAGTAAACTATTTCATTGATATCTCCTAAACAATCTGCATACTTCTCTTGGAATTCTTCTATGATTTTATCATTTACAATATCCATAGCAGCATTTCTTTCATCTTTATCAGTAATCCACATTGCTGCTTTAATCATCTCACCAGCAAACTCTTCTATATCAGCTTTTAATTCTGCGTTTGGTTTATAAAGAACTGGTTCTTTTTTTTCTTTACCAAATTTAGCCATAGCTTCTTCTTGGAATGCTACGATATCTTGACATTTTTCAAAACCGTATTCAATTGCTTTGATCATTGTTTCTTCTGGTATTTCATCTCCACCAGCTTCAATCATCATTACTCTTTCTTTTGTTGCACAAACAGTTAATTGAAGAATACTTTCTTCTCTTTCTTTTAATGTTGGATTTAAAACAAAGTTTCCATCGATTAATCCTACTTGGACGGCTCCAACTGGTGTTGTAAATGGAATGCTTGATATGCATAATGCCATAGACGCAGCATTAATTGCTAGAATTTCTGGTAAGTTATCCTGTTCTACAGAAACAACTGTACAAACTACTTGAACATCATTTCTATACCCTTTTGGGAATAATGGTCTAAGAGGTCTATCTACAGCTCTTCCAAAAAGAATTGCATTTTCTGAAGGTCTACCTTCTCTCTTGATGAATCCACCTGGTATTTTACCAACTGAATATAATCTTTCTTCATATTCAACGCTAAGTGGAAAGAAATCTATTCCTTCTCTAGGTTTTTCTGAAGCGTTAACATTTGTCAATATAACTGTATCTCCATAGCTCATGAATATTGCTGCATCTGAAAGCATTCCTACTCTACCAGATTCAACTTTCATTTCTCTTCCAGCTATGTTTTTTGTAAGTACATTAGTCATTTTTATATAACCTCCCTTCAGGTCTTTCGGTTAATTTTTAATCTTTAAAATAATAGAGCGGATAAAACCCGCTCTACAGACTATCTTCTTAAGCCTAATTTTGAAATTATAGCTCTATATCTTTCGATATCTTGAGCAGCTAAATACTTTAAGAATCCTCTTCTTTGTCCTACCATCATTAAAAGACCTCTTCTTGAGTGGTGATCTTTCTTATGAGTTCTTAAGTGAGCTGTTAAAGAGTTGATTCTTTCAGTTAAAAGTGCGATTTGAACTTCTGGTGAACCAGTGTCTCCTTCATGTCTTCCGAATTCTTTAATTATTTCTTGCTTTCTTATTGCGTCCATTATGACACCTCCGTAATATTATCCCCTTATATCCATGGTATAAGTTAAAGCTCATATCTTAGATATAGGTTTGTTCATCAGTTATTATATCAGACTAATTTAATATTGTAAACAAATTTTATTTTAATAGTAATTTTGTCGTTTAGTACAAAATAAAATCAATATTAAATAATAATTCCATTTTTTTCAGCATAACTTTTATCTACATTTAATTGATTTACCAGTTCTTCTAAGCCATTAAATTTTATTTCTTCTCTAATCTTATTAATAAAATATAAAGTTATATTCTGCCCATATATGTCTTCATTAAAATCAAGAATATAAGTCTCTATAGTTAATTCTTTCCCATTTACTGTAGGATTATGCCCTACAGAAGTAATTCCTTTAAAAATTTTTCCTTTAATAGATACATTGGTATAATATACCCCCTTTGCAGGAATACATTTGCTTTTGTCTATTTCTAAATTTGCCGTTGGAAATCCTATTGTTCTTCCAAGCTTCTTACCATGAATTACCTTCCCTTCAAGAGAATATGGTCGTGCAAGCATATTAAAAGCTTCTTCCATATTACCATCAATTATAGCTTCCCTAATTCTAGTTGAACTTACTACTGAGTCATTATATATACAAGGCTCCATAACATATAAATCAAAATGATATTTAGATTTAAGTTCATTTAACAACTTAATATCGCCAGCATTTTTATAACCAAACTTAAAATTAAATCCTACTACAATACCCTTGATATTAAAGCTTTCACAGATATTTTTAATAAAGTCTTCTGGGCTCATTTTCATAGTCTCTTTATCAAATTTCTTAAAGGCTAAGATATCTATCCCCTCTTTTTCTAAAATAGATATCTTTTCTTCATTAGTCATAAGTAAATTCAATGTACTATTTATATTAATAAATTTTCTAGGATGATTTTTAAAAGTATAAACAATTGATTGTCCTTTACCTTCTTCAGCCAGCTGATTTATCTTACGTATTAGAGATAAATGCCCTTTATGCAATCCATCAAAACTGCCTAAGGCTACAAAGTTTTTCCTATTTTCTTTCTTTAAAATAGCATCTTCTAACACTAACATTATTTTTCTCCTAAGTTATTAATAGTTTAGTAATCTTAAATCCTTCATTATTTTTGCTTCCAAGACCTAAGAATTTTTCTCCATCATATACACGGTATAATTTTTCATTTTCAACTTTATCATTTGTATATCTAGTGTCTCCAACTCTCACTCCATTTACTAAAAGCTTTGCATACTTATGATTTATATTAATTCTATCATAATGATTTAATGCTTCTTCTATGGAAATTAAGTGCTCTGAATAGTTTTCACTAGTAAGATTCTTAATATTAATTGAATCTTCCTGCTTAAAAACTGATGTTTCAGCTCTATTAAGCTCTGTCATTGTTGCATAAACTCCAAGCTTTTCCCCTATATCATAGCAAAGACTTCTTACATAAGTTCCCTTAGAGCATGTAACCTTCATTGAAACAAAAGGATTATCTATTTTTATATTTTCAATATTATAAATAGTTATATTTCGTCCTTCTCTTTTAACTTCAATTCCTTGTCTTGCTAAAGTGTATAGTCTAACACCATTTTGTTTAAGTGCTGAATACATAGGTGGCACTTGAGAATATTCACCTAAAAATCCCTTTATTGCCTGAAGTATTTCATCATCAGTTAAATGCTTGGTTTCACGTGTTTCAAGAATCTCACCTTCATCGTCATATGTTGTAGTCTTAATTCCAAGCTTAAACTCTACTTCATATACTTTTCTTGAATCCATGATATAGTCTATTATCTTTGTTGCTCTTCCAATACATACTGGCAAAACACCTGTAGCTTCTGGATCAAGGGTTCCTGTATGACCAACCTTTCCAGTGGAACAAACTTTTTTTACTTCTCTAACAACATCAAAAGATGTCATTCCTTTAGGTTTAAAGATATTTATAACTCCATTCATATCTTATAACTCTTCCTCTATTTTGCTTAATATTTTATCTCTAGCTTCTTCTAACGTTGAATATTTTATAGCTAAACCTGCGGCCTTAGTATGTCCACCTCCACCGAAGTATTCAGCAATCTTTCTTACATCAACATCATTTTTTGATCTAAGACTAGCTTTAATCTTATCATCAGCTTCTTTTACTAATAAAGTTACTTCTACACCTTTTATCTGCACTCCATAAGATATAATATCTGAAGTATCTCCTACTTCTATACCAAACTCTTTTCCAGCATCTTTAGGTAGTTCTATTAAGGCAACTTTATCATCACAAACAAGCTGCATATTTGTAAGAACTTTTCCTACAAATCTCACTCTATTAAAATCCTTATTATCAAAAAGACTTTGATAAATAAATGTATTATTTACACCAATTCTCTTCAGTTTAGCAGCAATTTCTAAAGTTCTATATGTAACATTAGAATGTCTAAAAGCTCCTGTATCTGTTACTAACGATGTATATAAACATGTTCCTATTTCTTTACTTATTTCATCATCTTCTTTAAAAACAAATCCTAGCTCCAACAGTAATTCATAAACTATTTCTGCTGTAGCTGCAGCATATATATCTACGTAATTTTCATTACCATACATATCATTTGATAAATGATGGTCTACATTTAATAATACTTTATTATAATTTTCTAAATTGGCACATATTCTTTCATAATTACCACAATCTAAGACTATAACTACATCTGTATCATCTATTGGTTCATACACTTCACCAGTTACATCTTCAGCACCTAAAAGAAATCTTAAATTTTCTGATAGTGACTCCTTAGAAAGTACATAGCAATCTTTATTTAAGTATTTTAATCCATTATAAAGTGCAAGAACACTACCTACTGCATCACCATCTGGTGATACATGGTAGGTAATGCCTATCTTCTTTGCACTTAATAAAATATCTTTAATTGTTTTAATTGACAATTATTTACCCTTATTAACCTTATGAATAAGTTCTTCAATATGCATTCCATAGCTTATTGAGTCATCTAATTCAAAAATTATTTGAGGATTATGTCTTAAATTAATTCTTATGCCAATTTCTTTTCTTATATATCCACTTGCATTTTTTAATGCAGTGAAAGTATTATTCTTTTCTTCTTCATCTTTTCCAAATATACTTACAAATACCTTTGCATATCTTAGATCCTTAGTAACTTTTACTGCTGTTACAGAAACCATTGCAGTAAGTCTTGGATCTTTGATTTCATTTTGGATTATATTACTAACTTCTCTTCTGACTTCTTCGTTTATTCTTCCGCCTCTATAGTTAGCCATTTAAATCACCTCTTAAAGCTCTTTTCTTTTTACAGCTTCCATTGTAAATGATTCGATTATATCTCCCTCTTTAAGATCATTGAATCTTTCAACACTTAAGCCACATTCGTATCCTTTATTAACTTCTTTAGCATCATCTTTAAATCTCTTTAATGAAGCTAAGACAGATTCAAAGATAACTATTCCATCTCTTATTACTCTTACTTCAGAGTTTCTTACTATTTTACCATCTGTTACGTAACATCCTGCAATAGTACCTACGTTAGATATTTTGTAAGTCATTCTTACTTCCGCTTTACCATTTATAACTTCTTTGTACTCAGGATCAAGCATACCAATCATAGCAGACTTAACATCTTCAATTGCATCATAGATGATTCTATATGTTTTGATATCCACTCCATCTTTTTCTGCCATAGATACTGCATTTGAATCAGGTCTAACATTGAATCCAATCATTAATGCATTTGATGCTGCTGCTAAAGTTATATCTGTTTCTGTTATAGCACCTACTGCACCATGGATAACCCTAACCTTAACATCATCTGTTGAAAGTTTCTCTAAAGATTGTCTTATTGCTTCCACTGAACCTTGAACATCAGCTTTAACAATAATGCTTAATTCTTTAACCTTCCCTTCTTGGATTTGGCTATATAAATCTTCAAGTGATACTCTATGTGATGCTTGATGGCTTTCAGTTTTGATTTTATCTTTTCTGATTTCAGCCATATTTCTTGCAGTCTTTTCATCTTTAACAACTACAAATCTGTCCCCAGCTGCTGGAACTTCTGAAAGACCTAAAACTTCTACTGGTATAGATGGACCTGCTGATTTAATCTTTTTACCCATATCATCAAACATAGCTCTTATTCTTCCATATGTAGATCCAACTAAAATAGAGTCTCCTACATGTAGTGTACCATTTTGAATTAATAGTGATGCAACAGCACCTCTACCTTTATCTAACTTAGCTTCAATAACTGTTCCCTTAGATTTTCTATTAGGATCTGCAGTTAATTCTTGCATTTCTGCTGTTAAAAGAATCATTTCAAGTAATGAATCTAAGTTTTCACCAGTTTTTGCTGAAACTGGTACACAAATTGTATCTCCGCCCCAGTCTTCTGCTACTAAACCATGTTCAGTTAATTCTTGTTTAACTCTATCAACATTTGCTCCTGGTCTATCAATCTTATTTATTGCAACTATCATTGGAACATTAGCTGCTTTACAGTGACTTATAGCTTCTTTAGTTTGTGGCATTATACCATCATCAGCAGCAACAACTAAAATAACGATATCTGTTACTTGTGCTCCTCTAGCTCTCATGGCAGTGAAAGCTTCGTGTCCTGGTGTATCTAAGAATGTTATCTTTTCACCATTTAAAGTAACTGTGTAAGCACCTATATGCTGAGTGATTCCACCTGCTTCTGTATCAGTAACTTTAGCTTTTCTTATAGCATCTAATAATGAAGTTTTACCGTGGTCAACGTGACCCATTATTGTTACTATAGGCGGTCTCTTTTCTAAGTTTTCTTCTACTACATCTGTATCTTCTTCAAATGCTTCAAGTTCTGTTTCTTCTTCTTTTCTTTCAGCTATAACTTCATATTTTTCACAAAGCTTTTCTGCTGTAGCAAAATCGATTTCTTGGTTAACTCCAGCCATTACACCTAAGAATATTAAGTTCTTAATAACATCTGCTGTTGGTTTTCCAAGCTTTTCGCATAACTCTTTAACTGTAATAGTATCACCTATTTCAACTACTCCACATGCTGCTTCTGCATTTCTTTCGATTTCTTCACGCTCAATTTCTTTCTTAGTTTTCTTTTTCTTTCTTACACCTTTATTAACTTCTTCAGCTAATTGATCTTCATATTCATCCACTATAGATTTCTTTTCTTGTGGTATTCCATTTTCACCTATAAGTTCTTGAATTAGTGCAGCATCTTCATCTTCTATGACACTCATATGATTTTTTACCTCTACACCAAACTCTTCCATTAATAAAGTTATTAAGTCTTTTGAACTTACATTTAACTCTTTTGCCAATTCATATACTCTGATTTTTGACAATAAAATCACCCCCGGTTAATTTGTTCCTGAATTCTCTCTGTATAAAAACATTAACTTTTCAGCCATATTCTTGTCAGTTATTGCTAAAATTTTAACTTCTTCTCTTCCAATAGCAAAACCTAATTCTTCTTTTGAAAAATCTTCTATTAATCTTATATTCTTTGCTATGCAATGGTTTTTAAATTTCTTTTTGGTGCTATTTGAAGCATCATCAGATATTATAATTAAGAAAAAATCTTTCTTATTTCTTTGTTCATCGCATCTGCTATAGCCTTCAACTATATTCCCAGCTCTTTTAGCTAATCCTAAAAAATTAAAAAATTTATCCATTTAATATCTCATTCCTTAATCTGTTATAGATTTCTTCATCAATGGCTATATCGAGATTTCTACTTAGCCTTTTAGCTTTAAAGGCTTTTTCAAGACATTCTATATTTCTACAAATATATGCCCCTCTTCCAGATTTCTTACCTGTAAGATCCACTGTTACTTCTCCTTCTGGAGTTTTAACTACTCTTATAAGCTCTTTCTTAGGCTTCATTTCCATGCATCCAGTGCACATTCTTAAAGGTATCTTCTTTACTTTCATAGTAAATCCTCCTTTAGTTTTCTAATGCCTCTGCTTGTGATTTACTCTTAATGTCGATTTTCCAGTTAGTAAGTTTTGCAGCTAATCTTACATTTTGTCCTTCTTTACCTATAGCAAGTGAAAGTTGGTTGTCATCAACGATAACTTTAGCAGATTTAGTTTCTTCATCCACTGTAACGCTTAATACTTTTGCTGGGCTTAATGCGCTTGCTAAAAATTCAGCTGGATCTTTACTCCATTTGATTATGTCAATTTTTTCACCTTTTAACTCATCTACTATATTTTGTACACGAACACCCTTAGGACCAACACAAGCTCCCATTGGATCAACATTTTCATCATGAGACACTACTGCAATCTTACTTCTTGAACCAGCTTCTCTTGAAATGCTCTTTATTTCAACAACACCTTCATATATTTCTGGAACTTCTAGTTCAAATAGTCTCTTAACTAATCCTGGATGAGTTCTTGATACAACAACTTGTGCACCCTTTGAAGTATTTTTAACTTCAACTACATATAATTTTACCTTTTCGTTAAATCTATATTCTTCTCCAGGAATTTGTTCGTTTGGTCCGATTACAGTTTCCAACTTACCAATATTAACAAATACCATACCTTTATCTTGTCTTAAAACTGTTCCAACGATGATGTCATATTCTAATTCTTTGTATTCGTTGTATATGATACTTCTTTCTGCTTCTCTTATCCTTTGTGTTACAACACCTTTAGCAAGTTGAGCTGCAACTCTTCCAAAATTCTTTGGTGTTACTTCGAAATCAACTACATCATCTAAATCGTAGATTGGTCTTATAGCTTGTGCTTCTTCAAGTCCAATTTCAGTTACATCATCAAATACTTCTTCTACAACTATTTTTTGAGAATATACATGGATTTCTCCTGTTTCCCTATCAATTGTTACCTTTACATTTTGAGCTGAAGAAGTTGGCCCAGCATAATTTTTCTTGTATGCTGCTACTAATGCATCTTCAATTGTTTCAAATAATAAATCTTCACTAATCCCTTTATCTTTAACTATCTCTTTAAGAGCACCTATAAATTCTTGATTCATTTATATTTCCCCTCCTTGTTATATTTCCCCTTCTAAGTTTACGGACTTAATTTTATCTTTTGGAATATTTATTTCTTCTGCTCCTTCAACTGTTATTGAACTCTCATTATTTTCCTTAAGTATTCCTTTTATTGTCTTAGTTCCTTCAACAGCTTTAGCAAGTTTTACTAAGACTTCACTTCCTATAAATCTTGTATAATGTTCGTTGGTAAATAATGTTCTGTTTAATCCAGGAGATGAAACTTCTAAGAAATATGCATCTGTAATAGGATCCTTCTCATCTAATACATCACTTACTCTTCTTGAAAGTGCTTCACAATCATTTAATGAAACGCCTCCATCTTTTTCTATATATATTCTTAAATAATATTCTCCGCTTTCTTTCACATATTCAATGTGATAAATATCATAGCTAAGCTCTTCAGCTATTGGCTTAACTATTTCAGCTATTTGTTCCACTAAGGCATTAACTTTCATTTTTTACCCTCCTTTTCAATATTCAGTTTTTTCGTAATTTAAACATAGGTACATAAAAACGCAACTAGAAAAGTAGTTGCGTTAAAATAGAAAGAGCAGGTGTTTACCCCTACTCTATATCTTTTAGCTATTAGTAAATTACTTCCTTTAACATATTATCACACTTTACTAACAATTACAAGGGGTTATTATTTGCAACCTTTCCCCCTATTAAAACTTTACCCAAAAGCAAGTATTTTTATTCATAGCTCTTTTTTAATTCTATTATTCTTCTTTTTCTCTCACTCTTAAAGGAATCCCCATTTCATCAGCTAAGCTCTTACATCTTTCAATTTGTTCATCACTTATGACATTAACAACTGAAAAAGCTACATCACCAATATTTTCTTTGACATACTTGGAAAATTTAATCATGGCATAAAAGGCTTCTGTACCAAACTTTGGTCTTGTTACTTTCACATATTCATCTGCTGTTGGTGCATTTAGACTTATTGAAACTGCATCAATACATCCAACAAGCAATCTTGCTGTATTGTTCTCCTTATGGATTAAATCAGAAATACCAGTTGTATTTATTCTTACTTTCACATTTGATACTGACTTAATGTACCTAGCTACTTCCACCACTTCATGTATCCTAACTAATGGCTCTCCATAACCACAAAAAACTACTTCTTTATATGAATTAAGCTCCTGTTTCTTAAGCTCATCTACAACTTCACTAACAGAAGGATCCCTATCAAGCCAAAGACTTCCACTGCCTTTAAGTCCATCCATTTCTTTTCTAATACAAAAACTACAACTACACGGGCATTTGTTAGTTATATTTATATATAAGCTATCTCCTATTGTATATAATATATTCATCATTTTTTCACCCCCTTTATACTTCTTTCAAAAAAACCTTGCTTTTAAATTTCACTTTATCTAGTGCCAAAGCTGCCATAACAAACACTAATCCACTTCCCACAGGTTGGACTAATGTAATAAAACTCATATAAAAAGCAGCTAGAAAATTACCATACATTATATACTCAGCTAAGCAATACAATATTACACCTGTAAAACCTGCTAAAAAAACTGCTAAAATATTTCTCTTACATAATATATTTTCTTTTTTCCTTGTGAAAAACAATACTAATATCGGCTTAATAATAATTGTTGGTATTACCCATACAGCTGCTCCACTAATCAAATCTGCAAGTCCTGCTCCTATAGCTGACGCCATCATGGCATAAGGTAATGGTAGTATAGATGCTGCCATATATATAAATGCATCTCCCACATGTACATATCCTCCATTGACTCCTACAGGAATATGAAAAGATGTAGTTGTAATGCATATGATAGCTGCTAAAAGAGCTGATATTGCTAATGCTTTTACTTTGCTATGCCCATTAATCATATAAACAACTCCTTTAAAATTGGTTCAAATACAACACCATTTTTCACATCAATTTTCTTTGTGTCAGAATAGCTTATTGCTTTATAGACAAACTCCGAAGCTTTCTTAACAGACTCTTCAAAACCTTTTCCTCTCATCAGCATACCACATATTATTGAGGCAAATATATCACCAGTTCCTCCAAATGATCTATCTGAATGATTATTAACTATAATATACTTCTTATCTTCATCCATATCATAAGCAAAATTTATTATTTCACTTCCTTTTATAATACCTGTAATGACAACTTTTTTAGGGCCTAAAACACCTATTCCTTTAGCTATTTCTTCAATTTCCTCTAAAGAATATTCTCCATTTTTATATTGCTTACCTAAAAGAATACATGCTTCAGTAATATTAGGTGTAGTTACAGTTGCTAGTGATACAAGTTCTTTCATTTTACTGCACATAGCTTCTGTGTAAGTCTTATAAATAGTCCCATTATCTCCCATTACAGGATCTATTAATACAAAGGAGATATTTTGACTCACTATAAGTTCCTTCACTATATCAATTTGCTTTTCAGAGCCTAAAAATCCACTATATACCCCATCAAAAGCAAACCCCATTTCATCCCAGCTATTTTTATAGTTAATCATTTCTTCCGTAAGATCCAAAAACGAAAAATTTGAATAACCTGTTTGACATGATAGTATTGCTGTTGGAAAAGGACAAGGTTGCACTCCTAATACAGATAATATTGGTATCACCGCAGTAAGAGAGCATCTACCAAGACCTGAGATATCGTGTATTGCAACAACTTTTTTTATATCTTTTATCATTTTCCTCACCTGCCAAAATTATTATATGAAAAATATAACATATAATTTAGCTAGCGGCAAAATGTACCCATACATTATATTAGATCACTATTCTAAAGAATATTAATTATCTATATTGCTCAATAAGTTTACTAAAGGCTGGCAATGAATTTACTATTGTTTCATAAGATACACAATAAGCTAATCTAAAATATCCTTCTTTTTTAAATACTGATCCTGGCACTAATAATATATTAAATCTCTTTGCTTCTTCACAAAACTTCTTATCATTTTCTATTGGACATTTAGGAAATAAATAAAATGCCCCTTTAGGCTTTTCACACTCTATTCCTAGACTTGTTAAATGACTATAAATTAAATCTCTATTCTTTTTATAAATATTTATATCAACTTCTAAATTTAAAGATCTTTTAACTACCTTTTGAAATAATGATGGTGCATTAACAAATCCTAAAATTCTATTAGCAATACTTAAAGCCACCGTCACTTCTTTAAAATTCATCATCTTGTCATTTATTACTACATACCCTATTCTTTCTCCTGGTAATGAGAGAGACTTACTATAAGAATAACATACAAATGAATTATCATAATAATTTAATATATAAGGCACATCTATATCATCATAGACAAGTTCTCTATAAGGTTCATCAGCAATTAGATAAATCTCCTTATGGTATTCTAGCTCCTTTTCTTTTAGTACAGAACATATGTCTTGTATCACCTTACCACTATAAATTACTCCTGTAGGATTATTTGGTGAATTTATAATTACAGCCTTTGTTCTTTTAGTGATACTTCTTTTTAAGCTTTCAATATTAGGAAAAAACGTCCTTTCATCTGTATCAACAACAACTTCCTTACCATTAAAGTTTTTGATGTAATTACTATATTCACCAAAAAAAGGTGCAAATAATATAACTTCATCATCATCTTCTAAAATGCTCTTTAATATTATATTAAGCCCTCCTGCAGCACCACAAGTCATTACTATACTGCTTTCATCAAGAGACAAATGATATTTTCTATTTATATCATTTGCAATTGTTTTTCTTACATCCTCATATCCTGAATTACTCATATATCCATGAAGACTTAATGAATTTTCATCAGAGATAATTTCACCTATAATATTCTTTATTTCTTCTGGTGTCTCTACATTAGGATTTCCAAGACTAAAATCATAAACATTTTCCTTGCCATACTTTCTAGATAGTTCCTTTCCTTCTTCAAACATAGCTCTTATTGTAGCTCCGTTTTTTATTAAAGCTCTCATATGCTCAGTTATCATTTTTAACCCCCTTTTATTTGTAGTATGAAATTATCATTATTTCTATCTACCCATTCTTTAGGTAAATAGAAGTTTTCCTGCTTTTCATCATTTATTTCAATAGGATTTCCTGCAGCTATTTCATTAAATACTGGTATTTCTCTTAAATTCTTTCCTGATATATTTTCTTCATTTAAATATATTTCTTTTTCTATATAGTTATCATCTATTTTAAACTCTAGAATATTTTTATTCTTTAAATTTAAATATTTATATTCATTCATATATCTAACTGTTTCCTTCTCATCAAACTGTTAAAACTTTCCACTTTTAGTATTTTAAAAGCTTCTTCATCAGTAATAAGCTTAATTTTTACATTATAATAGCCTTTAGCATACATAGATACTATTTTGGTAAGATATAAAATTTTCACTCGTTTTTCTTCAATTGAAAATAAAAAATAAGAATTGTTCTTTTCAAATTCTTCATTTTCTCACCTTCTTTAATCTCATATGTATGATAAAAACCCCAAAGAACCTTTGGGGCTATATTATAATTCTATTGATTTAACGGTAGCTTGTCAATTATTTAGTTATTTTTTCTTGTAGGTATTTGTCTATGGCTTTTGCTGCCTTTTTACCTGCACCCATAGCCAGTATAACTGTAGCTGCACCTGTAACAGCATCTCCACCTGCATAAACTCCTTCTTTAGTAGTGAGACCTGTTTCTTCGTCAGCAACAAGACATTTCCACTTATTAATTTCTAATCCATCAGTCGTAGAAGCAATAAGTGGGTTTGGTGATGTTCCAAGAGACATTATCACTGTATCTACTTCAATAACAAACTCTGAACCTTCAATGGGCATAGGTCTTCTTCTTCCTGAATCATCTGCTTCTCCTAGAACCATCTTTACACATTTTATTCCCTTTACCCATCCGTTTTCATCACTTAATATTTCTACCGGGTTAGTAAGTATATGAAAAATTACTCCTTCTTCCTTTGCATGATGTACTTCTTCTTTTCTTGCTGGAAGTTCTGACTCACTTCTTCTATAGACTATATGTGATTCAGCTCCTAATCTTAACGCTGTCCTTGCTGCATCCATGGCAACATTTCCACCACCTACTATTGCAACCCTTTTACCAATTTTCACAGGAGTATCATAATCCTCTCTAAAAGCTTTCATTAAATTTACTCTCGTTAAAAATTCATTGGCAGAAAATACTCCATTGGCACTTTCTCCAGGTATACCCATAAATTTTGGCAGTCCTGCACCTGAACCGATAAATACAGCCTTAAATCCCTCTTCATTCATTATTTCATCAATAGTTATTGTCCTACCTACAATAACATTTGTTTCTATATTAACACCTAATTTTCTGATATTATCAATTTCAGCCTTAACAACTTCTTCCTTAGGAAGTCTAAATTCTGGAATTCCATATACAAGCACTCCACCTGGTTCGTGAAGCGCTTCAAATATGGTAACATCATACCCTTTTTTAGCTAAATCACCAGCACAAGTAAGCCCTGCAGGCCCAGATCCAATTATAGCTACCTTTATATTATTTGACTCTTCTTTAAAAGATACATCAACATAATTTTCCCTAGCCCAATCTGCTGCATACTTTTCTAGCTTTCCTATGGCCAATGGTTCCCCTTTAATTCCTAATACACATTTTCCTTCACATTGACTTTCTTGAGGACATACTCTTCCACAGACAGCAGGAAGAGAACTATATTTAGCAATTTCTTTAGCTGCTCCTTCAATATCATTATCCTTAATATAATTTATAAATTCCGGTATATTTATTGATACAGGACATCCTTCTATACATTGAGGATTTTTACAATGAAGGCATCTCAATGCTTCTTTAACAGCTCTCTCATTATCATATCCCAAGCATACTTCCATAAAATTTTTAGCTCTTTTTCCCGGTTCTTGTTCATTAACTGCCACTCTTTTCATTCTATCTGACATCGCCATTAATTTCCACCTCCACAACCACAGCCGCCATGCTTATGAATAATTCCTTCTTCCATTCTTAAAAGCGCTCTTCCTTCTTCTGTCTTATATAAAGTTTGTCTTCTCATAGATTCATCAAAATCCACTAAATGCCCATCAAATTCTGGTCCATCAACACAAGCAAATTTTACTTTGCCTCCAACAGTTACTCTGCAAGCTCCACACATACCTGTCCCATCCACCATTATTGGGTTTAAGCTTACTGTAGTCTTAATATTTAACTCCTTAGTAAGCTTGGCCATAAACTTCATCATAATCATTGGCCCAATTACTATGGCATGATCATATTTTTTATTTTCATTATTCACTAAATGATTTAGCATATCTGTAACTCTTCCATTAAATCCATAACTACCATCATCAGTGGATACATAAAGATTTCCTGCAACCTTTTTCATTTCGTCTTCTAAAATAATAAGATCTTTTGTTCTTGCTCCAATAATCACATCTGCTTTTATTCCTTGCTCATAAAGCCACTTAACTTGCGGATATACCGGAGCTGCTCCTACACCTCCAGCAACAAATAAAATATTCTTTCCTTTAAGATTATCAACAGCTTCATATATTAGCTCACTTGGTTGCCCTAAAGGCCCTGCAAAATCCTCTACATAATCTCCTATTTCATATTGTGCCAATTCCCTTGTGGCAGCACCTACAGTTTGAAACACAATAGTTATAGTACCTTTATCCCTATCATAATCTGCAATGGTTAATGGAATTCTTTCTCCTTTTTTATCATTTCTTATGATTATAAATTGACCTGGTTTTGCTGATTTTGCAACCCTAGGTGCTTCTATATCCATTAAGTATATATTGGAGGTAAGATATCTTTTGTCTGTTATTTTATACATTACTTCACTTCCTTAACAATTTTTAAATAAAATTATAGTTCAACATCATTTCCATAGTATGTGCAGACTAACAGTTTTTCCATTGTCTTATCATCAATTGTTCTAGGATTTGATGATGTACATGCATCAAGAACAGCATTATGAGCTATAAACTTAACATTTGAAGTAAACTCATCTTCAGTAATTCCATATTCTTCCATAGATGCAGGTATACTTAACTTTTTATTAAATTCCCTTATCTTATTTATCAATAAATCTGTAGATTCTTTATTATCTTTTCCTTTTACTCCTAATACTTCTGCAATATCTGCATATCTATCTTCACAAGTTTTTCTATTATATTGGATTACATACGGTAAGAAAATAGCATTAGCACATCCGTGAGGTATGTGGAATACTGCACCAACTTTATGTGCCATTGAATGAACTATTCCAAGTAATGCATTACTGAATGCCATTCCTGCAAGACATTGTGCTTCATGCATTAATGCTCTACATTCTTCATTTCCTTTATAAGACTTTATTAAATTTTCATCAATCATTGATATAGCTTTTAGAGCTAAAGGATCAGTAAAATTAGATCTTAAAGATGCAGTATAAGCTTCTATTGCATGAGTAAGTGCATCCATTCCTGTATGCGCCACTAATTTAGGTGGCATTGTCTGTGCTAAATCTGGATCAATAATTGCAATATCTGGAGTTATATTAAAATCAGCTATAGGATATTTTATTTTAGCCTTATAATCAGTGATTACAGAAAACGCTGTTACTTCTGTAGCTGTACCTGAAGTTGATGGTATTGCCACAAATTTAGCCTTTTGTCTAAGTTCAGGAAGTCCAAAAGGTACCACTGCTTCTTCAAATGTAAATTCAGGATATTCATAAAAAATCCACATTGCTTTGGCTGCATCTATTGGAGATCCCCCTCCCATAGCAACAATTAAATCCGGTTCAAAATCTCTCATCATTTCTGCACCCTTCATAACTGTTTCCACTGAAGGATCTGGTTCAACACCTTCAAATAAAACAACTTCCATTCCAGCTTCTTTTAAATAGCTTTCTACCTTATCTAAGAAGCCAAACCTCTTCATTGAGCCTCCACCAACTACAACTATAGCCTTTTTAGCCTTAAGAGTCTTTAAAACTTCTAATGAACCTTTTCCATGATAAATATCTCTTGGTAATGTAAATCTTCTCATAATATTTCTTTCCTCCCCTATATTCATATATTTTTACTAACTTTAATACTAAAGTTTATTTTTAGTATTAATTACATAATATACCAAAATTATTTTAAAAAAAAGAAGTTTTATGCTTTTTTATACATAAAACTTCTTAACTTTAAATTATTTATTAAATTCCCTACAGTTATCATCCATATCTTTTATTATATTGTTTATAACATCCCAAGATGCAACTGAAGCACCAGCAGCTAACATATGTCCACCACCGCCATATTTAAAAGCAATATCATTTACTCTAGGTCCATTAGATCTAAATTCACAAAAGATGCTTCCATCTTCTTTTTCAGCAAAGAAATGCCAATTTATTATCCCTGCTGTATCTTGAAGTGCATTAACCATTCTTACTGCTTTTATAGGAGTTAATCCATATTTGACCACGTTATCATAAGTAATTTTTAAATAAGCTACTCCATTTTCTGTTTTTTCATAATTGCTATAGATAAAACCTAAGAATTTTAGTTCTTCTTCTTTTCTTCTATAGAGATTAGCGTAAATATCTTTTGTTTGTAAATCAAAAGTTATTGTTGGCAGTTTTTTAAACAGCTCTGTTGGATTATCTACATAGGCAAATCTTCCTGTATCGCCAATAATACCTGTATATAATGCTTTTCTACCATTATATTCAATCTTTAATCTATCACTATTTGCTAAGTAAAAATCTAATATCATTTCACTGCATGATGAATATTCAGTATCTACCCATGTTAAATCTTCAAAAGGAGCATCAAAAGGTTTATGATGATCAATTTTTATTATATAACCACAATCCATAAAGCTTTGATTATCTACTCTTTCTTTATTAGACACATCCACAATAATAGCCAAAGTATCTTTATCACATACAACACTTTCATCCATAGTTCCAATATATCCTAATTTTTCTAAATGTTCTCCTAACAAATATACCTTCTTATCTGGATATGTACTTTCTATTATACTTTTTAATCCATTTTGTGAACCATATGAATCTGGATCAGGAAATACATGTCTAAATATCGCTATTTTATCAAATTCTTCTATTTTTTCTAAAATATTCTTGATTAATATTTTTTTCATAAGCTATACTCTCCATTATTATTTTATGTTAAGCATTATTATAATACTTAACATATTATTATATCAAATTTCTATTTAAATTCAAGAAAAAACCTACCTAGCAAACTAGGTAGGTAATATTTTATATAAATATTATTAGTTACGTCCTATTGATGTTTGAACTTGTGATACTATATCATCAACTAAAACTTCAACATCTTTAATACTTCCTGACATAAACGCTTCATACTTTTCTTGAGCTACTGTTCTTGCTGATTGAGCATTGTTTATAGCTGGTGTATAGTATGCATATGGAAGTGATTTTTGAGCTACATTGTATACTTGGCTGTATAATGAAGTTTCATCATTTAAAATATTTTTAACTATTTCTGTTTCAACTGCTGATTTTCTTACTGGAAGATATCCTGTAGCAGTTGCAAATTTAGCAGTATTTTCTGCATTTGTTGCAAACTTTACAAACTCGTAAGCAGCATATTGAGCTTCTGCACTTACATTGTTAGTTACAAATAATGAAGCTCCTTGTTGCATAACTGCTTTATCTTTTCCTTCAAATACAGGTACTTCTACAACCGCAATTTCAAAAGCTCCATCATTGTTTAAGTATGCATATCCTGCTGAAGAACCTTGGTAACATAACATTTTTTGATTAACAAAAGGATTTGAAAGGAATTTATCTTCCCCAGCAATTCTGAAAGCTCCACTTTCTGCTTGTTTTTGGAAGAATGTCATATATTCTCTAACCCATTCATTATCAACATTAATAGTACCTTTTGAGTCAACAAAATCAAGTCCATCCATTTTTAATGATGAAATAAAAGCATTTGAAGAAGAGTCAAAACCAAATCCTGCTACACCTAATTCTGTAACAGCTTTATTAGATATTTCTGCTAACTTTTCAAAAGTTAAGTCTTCTAGATCTTCTAAAGTATACCCTAAACTTTCTAACATGTTTTTATTAACATATAATACTTCTGTTGATTTAGTCATTGGAAGTCCATAAACTTCTCCGTTATTCCATTGAGATGTTTCTTGAATGAATGCATCTACAAAATCATCCATTTCATCAGCCATACCAACATTTTTATCATTGATAAATGAAGATAAATTAACTAACTTCTTGTCTTCTATCAATCCAGTAGCTACGTCTGGATAAACATTTATAATAGCTGGTAAACTATTTGATTGTGCTGCTGAAATTACTTTTTTGTTAAGGTCTACAATAGATCCTTGGCTAATGGCGTTTACTGTAATTCCTTTATCATTTGTTGCATTAAAATCTTCAATTATTTCATTTAATACCTCAGCTTGTCCCCCATTCATATAATGCCACATTTCAATTGTAATTGGTTTAGTTAATTCTGTAACCATATCACCATTTTCTGATTTACTAGAACATCCAGCTAATGATGTCATCACTAGTGTACTAGAAAGTAAAGTTGCTAAAAGTCTTTTTTTCATTAAAGTCACCTCTGTAATAATATTTATATATATTTATATAAAGAGATAGGCTATGAACCTCACTCTAAATATCTTAACCCTTTGTTCCACCTAATGAAATACCATTCATAATTTTCTTATGTAAGAATACATAAACACCTACAATTGGAACTGTTATTATAGATGATGCTGCCATTAATAACTCATATTGATTACCTGCATCTGATTGGAAAGCTGTAAGACCTGTGGCAAGTACTCTCATATTTTCATTATTAGTTACTAATAACGGCCATAGGAAAGCATTCCAAGAATTGATTCCAACCAAAATTGATATAGTTATTATTGATGGTTTTGCTATTGGAACTAAAACTTTCCATAAGAATTTCCAGTCTCCTGCTCCATCGATTTTAGCTGCATAATAAAGTGGCTTTGGTACTGTTAAGAAAAACTCTCTTAACATATATATATATAATACACTTGCCGCATAAGGTATAAATAATGATGTATATGTATCAATCATTCCTAAGTTAGATATAGTTTTAAAGTTATTAACTATTAAAACTTCTCCTGGAATCATCATTGATGCAATAAATATTGAAAATATTAAATCTCTACCTTTAAACTCTAAGTGAGAGAATGCAAATGCTGATAAGATAGAAATTACAACTGTACTTACTATACTTAATACTGTTACTATAATTGTATTTATAAAATATCTTCCAAATGGAGCCATGCTAAATGCTGTGCTATAATTAGACCACATTACATTCTCCGGTAGCATTGTTGGTGGTGTCTGAATAACTTCAAATCCTGACTTTAATGATGATGAAATCATCCAATAAAACGGAAATACAGTTATTATAGCAAAAATAACTAGTAGAAAATATTTTATAGCTACTCTGAAATTATTTTTTTGGTTCATTTCTGCACTCCTTAATAGTGAATCTTATTACGTGTTATTACTTTTTGTACCATCGTAACTGTTAATATAATCAGTAATAATATAACTGACGCTGCAAATGCAAGTGGGAAATCTTGATCTCCGTAAAATCTATCGATTATATATCTTACAACTGTAGATACCTTTCCATCTAGCGTTCTTCCTCCAAATAAAACATACACTTCAGTATAAACCTTAAATGAAGCTATTAAACTAATCATGTACGTATATGCTATCATCGGCGATACTAGAGGAATTGTTATCTTTCTAAAAATTGTACTTCCCTTAGCTTGATCAATTTTAGCAGCTTGATAGTATTGTGGATTAATTGACGCAATACCAGTAGTTAATATTAATGTATTGAATGCTAAACTCTTCCATACAGCAAAAATAATTAATGCTGTCATTGCATACTTTGGATCATTAAGCCAATTTATTTTATCAACTCCTAATAATCCTAATAAGTAGTTAATTATTCCATATTCACTATTAAATAACCATGACCATACTAATCCAATAGCTACTACTGAAGTTACATACGGTAAGAAATAAACACTTTGGAAAAATCCCCTTACAGTTTTATTCTTTATATTTGCTAACGCATTAGCAAGAATTAAAGAAATAAATACTGATGAAAATGGAACAACTACCGCATAAATTACAGTGTTTAATAGCGACTGAATAAATCTCTTATCATTAAACAAGTATTGATATGTACCAAATCCAAATTGGAATCCTGCTGCTTTTGTTTCATCAAAACTGAAGATTATAGTATATATTATTGGATAAAATACAAATATCCCTAATAATACAAGCGCTGGTAATAAATATATATATCCTTTGCGATTTTTCTTTAGCATTTTGTTATAAACGCCTCACTTTCAGCATCAAACACATAACTCTTACCAAGCTTAGGTCTAACTATTAATTCTTTTCCTTCTTCAATTTCAAATTCTTTTTCTACAAGCATCTTGTATTCTGTTTGATTATGAGTAAGAGTAAGTAATCTTTCTCTTCCTAATATTTCAACAGTTTTTACAATTGTCTTTAAACCACTTTCTGCTACTTCAAAATCTTCTGCTCTAACTCCCATTAAAACATTCTTTTTATCTAACGGTAAGTTATTTACTTCAAGAGAATCTACCTTTGCAATTCCATTTTCAACATTTAATGGTATGAAGTTCATTTCTGGACTTCCTATGAATGAAGCAACAAATTTATTACAAGGATTCATGTAGATATCACTTGGTGATGATATTTGTTGTATATCACCATCTTTCATTAAGACAATTTCATCTGAAATACACATTGCTTCTTCTTGATCATGTGTTACAAATATAGCTGTAACTCCTGTTTCTTTTTGGATTCTTCTTATTTCTTGTCTTGTTTCAACTCTTAATTTTGTATCTAAGTTTGATAAAGGCTCGTCCAATAATAATATGTCTGGCTTTTTAGCTAAAGCTCTTGCAATAGCAACTCTTTGTTGCTGTCCACCTGAAAGTTGTGCTGGCTTTTTATCTAACTGGTCTGCAATTTTAACTATTCTTGCAACTTCTTCAACTCTTTCAGATGCTTCTTTCTTATCCCACTTAAGATTCTTTAAAGGGAACATGATGTTTTCTCTAACAGTCATGTGTGGATAAAGTGCATAGTTTTGAAAAACTAATCCTATTCCCAATTGTTCTGGTTCTAATCCTGTAACATCCTTATCTCCAAAGAATATCTTTCCACTATGTACTTTATGAATTCCTGAAATAGTAAAAAGTGTTGTTGATTTTCCTGAACCTGATGGACCTAGTAACGACACTAACTTTCCCTTTGGAATTTGTAATGTAACGTCATTAATAGCCGTAAAGTCACCAAATTTTACAACTAGATTTTCTAGTCTTATTCCCATTGATAATTCACCTCATGCTTTATTTACTTTTTAAGTTACTTGTACGAATTTTTTATTAACCACCAATAATCTTTCGTATCCTATTCAGAATACGATATTTTTCTACCAAATGTCAACTTATTTTCGCATTTTATATGACATATTTCGCTTGTAGTATATTTCTTAACATAAATTTAATATTTATTTTAACAATACATAAGTAATACATATATCACTTTACAATAAATATCTCTTGCATAATTTTCAAATGTAAAATATTATAATGTATGTAATATATAAAAAGGAGATATTTATGTTAGCTTTATTGGTTATTTTTTCTTATCTAATGGGTTCTATACCTACAGGATATATAATAGTTAAAAAGAAATTTAACAAGGATATTAGGAAATTTGGTAGCGGAAACATAGGCGCTACTAATGTTGGAAGAATAGCAGGTAAAAAACTATCTAAAATCACAGCTATATGTGATATGCTTAAAGCAATAATACCTGTATTAGTAACATATTTATTCTTATATTTAGGACTTTTAAAAAGCAATAAAAGTATTGCTTTAGCTTTAGTAGCTATCTCAGCAATACTGGGACATAACTATACTTTATTTTTAAAATTCAAAGGTGGAAAAGGAGTTGCAACTTCTGCTGCTGCTTTTATGTTTATAGTACCAAAGGCCTTTATTGTAACAGCAATAGTATTCTTTGGACTAAAGTTATTTACAAAAGTAGTATCTATCCGTTCACTAATTGCTGGTGTTACATTATTTTTTACAACCTTACTTTTTGGTTATGATAAGTATTTAGTGTATGCAACATTATTTGCATGTCTTTTAGTATTTTGGAGACATAGAGCTAATATCAAAAGATTAATTGATGGTACTGAAAAATAGCTAGATAATCTAGCTATTTTTATTTTTACATAGATTAATCTATCATTTTAATCATTATTTACTGATTATTATTCAAATGGACTTTCTTCAAATTCAATAAAATAACCTTTAGGATAAGTACATACAGGACACGTATTAGGTGCTGACTTCCCCTCATATATATATCCGCAGTTTGTACACATCCAAATTGTTTCTTCTTCTCTATTATATAAAGTATCTTTTTCAATCATATCAGCATATTTACCAAATCTTTCGCCATGCTTCTTTTCAATTTCTGCAATATTGTTAAAAATGTTGCTTATTGCTATAAAACCTTCTTCTTTTGCCACTTTTGCAAAGTTGGGATAGACATCATCATATTCTTGAAATTCTCCATGTTCTGCAGCTCTTAAAAGCTTTGCTACATCATCATAATATGAAACCGGATATCCACCATCTATATTAATATTATCGCTGTTACAGCTCTTAAGTGCCCTATAAAACACTTCTGCATGAGCTTTCTCTTGATTAGCAGTATAAGTGAATAAATCCTTTATTATATACATTCCTTGCCTTTTTGCAGCTTCTCCAGCAATAGTATATCTATTTCTTGCTTGACTTTCACCTGCAAAAGCCCTCATTAAATTTATCTTTGTATTGCTATCCTTTAAATCCATAATATTCCTCCTAAAATAAAATCTAAATATATTATTAGAAGATTTGCTAAGTTTTATTCTTATTATTTTTAATAAATATTAAAATATATAAAAAAGACAGAAAATCCTTTTTATATTTTCTGTCTTTTTTATATATTATTTTACTTTTTCTTCAACTGTTTTTCTTAATATTCCAAGAAGTATAGCACCTACTATTGTTCCTATTACCACTGATAATAAATACATAAATGGTTCTCCTATTACAGGTAATACAAATATACCACCATGAGGAGCTCTAAGTGTACAATTAAAGAACATAGATAATGCTCCCGCTGTTGCTGAACCAATTACTGCTGAAGGTATAACTCTTAATGGATCTGCTGCTGCAAACGGTATTGCACCTTCTGTAATAAATGATAATCCCATTACAAAATTAGTTACCGCTGCCTCTCTATCTTTTTTAGTAAATTTATTTTTGAAAACTAATGATGCTACTGCAATTGCTAATGGTGGAACCATTCCTCCTGCCATAACTGCTGCCATAACTTCAAAGTTTCCTGATGCTAGTGACGCTGTACCAAAAACATATGCTGCTTTATTGAATGGTCCACCCATATCTACAGCCATCATACCAGCTACAACCATACCTAACATAACTCTGCTTGTTCCACCCATTGAGTTTAATACATTTGTTATGCCAGTATTAATTGTTCCAAAGAATGGATTTACAAATAATAAAATTGCACCAACTAAACCAATTCCTAATAAAGGATATAATAGTGTAGGTTTTAATCCTTCTAAAGATTGTGGTAAGAAACTTAATACTTTCTTAATTCCAAGTACAAGATATCCTGCTAAGAACCCTGCAAATAAAGCACCTAAAAACCCACCACTAACAACAGATATATTAGCATCAAATGCACTTGCTATAGTAATACCTGAATTTGCTAATGCTCCACCAACAAAACCAGCTGCTAGCCCTGGTCTATCTGCAATACTCATTGCTATATACCCTGCTAGAACAGGTAGCATAAAGTTAAATGCTGTCTCTCCTATTGTTTTAAGAACTGCTGCTAAAGGTGTATTTTTTCCAAAATTAGCTGGATTGATATTATAATCATCAAATAAGAATGCTAAAGCTATTAAGATACCTCCTCCAATAACAAATGGAAGCATATGTGAAACACCATTCATTAAATGTTTATAAATTTGACGTCCAAAGCTTTCTTTTTCCGCTGAAGCTTCATCTTCATCGCCACCACCAGCATGATGATAAATAGGCGCATCTCCTTTAGCAGCCCTACTTATTAGCTCCTCTGCTTTATGAATTCCATCAGCAACTTTAGTTTGAATTACTTTTTTACCATCAAATCTAGCCATATCAACTTTTTTATCTGCTGCCACAATGATAGCTTCACAATTTTCAATATCTTCTTTTGTTAAAACATTTTTAGCTCCACCAGAACCATTAGTTTCAACTTTTATAGATATACCCATTTCTTCAGCTTTACCATTTAAGCTTTCTGCTGCCATATATGTATGAGCAATACCAGTTGGACATGCTGTTACAGCTAATACTCTATAACCTGTTCTTACATCAGCATTAACTTCTGCTTCTCCCTCTTTCTCATCTGGGAATTTTTCTTTTTCTTTTTTATCAATAAGATTTAAAAACTCTTTTTTATCCTTTGCATTAATTAATGACTTTCTAAACTCTTCATCCATTAATATAGTTGAAAGCCTTGCTAATACCTCTAAGTGAACTTCATTTTCACCTTCTGGTGCTGCTATCATAAAAAATAAATGTGAAGGCATTCCATCAAGTGCATCATAATCAACACCTTCTTTGCTCACTGCTGCTGCCAGTGAAGCATTCTTTACAGCTTTAGTCTTACCATGAGGTATAGCAATACCATCACCAATTCCTGTAGTACTTAAATCTTCTCTAGCTAATATAGCCTCTTTATATCCATCTTTATCATTTAAGTTTCCTGTCTTATCCATTAATTCCACGAGCATATCAATAGCTTCTGCTTTATTTTTAGGAGCAAAGTTTAAATCTATTCCTTGCTCATGCAATAAATCAACGATTCTCATTTTCATATCTCCTTCTATAATTGTTTTAACAATTCTTCAACTTTATCTCTTGTTGCTAAACCTTCAGAAAATGCCGAAGCACTACCTGTAGCTACTCCTATTTTGAAAGCTTCCTTAATATTTTTATTTTCAGCTATACCAGCTAAAAATCCACCAACCATTGAGTCACCAGCTCCAACTGAATTAACTAGCGTTCCTTTCGGTGTATCACTGATAGTTATTTCACCATTTTCTTCAATTAATATTGCTCCATCACCAGCCATAGATATAATTACATTTCTTGCACCAATTTCTTGTAACTTTTTAGCATATGTTATTATTTCATCTTTACTATTTAGCTTTACATTGAACATTTCTCCAAGTTCATGATGATTAGGCTTAATTAAAAACGGCTTATATTTTAATACATTAAGTAGTAAATCTTTTGTTGCATCTACCACAAAATTTATTTCTTTATCTTTAAAGTCCTTCATGATAGTTTCATATATATCATCAGGAAGAGTATTTGGTATACTTCCAGCAAGAACAACAAAGTCTCCCGCTTTAAGAGCTTCAAGCTTTTCGTATAGCTTTTCTATATCATTTTTAGAAATATCTGGCCCCATACCATTAATTTCACTTTCTTCTTTGCTCTTTAATTTAACATTTATTCTTGACATTCCCTTTTCTAATCTTATGAATTCATTATCCACTCCATGATTTGCTACAAGCTTTTCAATTTCTTCTCCAGTAAATCCAGCAGTAAATCCTAACGCTCTGTTTTTAACTCCCAGGTTCTTTAATACAATTGATACATTTATACCTTTTCCACCTGGATAAATATCCTCCTTAGAAGTTCTATTTACATGCCCTACCTTAAAATCGTCAACTTTTACTATATAATCTAATGAAGGGTTTAATGTAATGGTATTAATCATTTTATTCACTCCTATTACCAACATTTGTTTAATCCTTTACATAGCTTCCAAAAAAACTTCTGTTAAGGTTTTATTTAATTAAATAATATGATACTTTACTTTCACTGTCAATACATTTCTTTCATTTTCTTTCACTTCATTTCACTTTCTTTCATAAAAATTCATTATAGCTTACTTAGTTTAATTTATTTTTAGTATGTACTTTTTTTTAATTGATTATTAATTTTCCTTAATCTAAAATTAAATAAATTGATGGAGATGATTTTATTTATGAAAATTCTTTTATTATATATATTATTTATAAATATCCTTTCATTTGCCTTAATGTTTATTGATAAAATAAAGGCTATTAGAAGGAAATGGCGTATTACAGAAAAAACTCTACTATCTGTATCATTTATTGGTGGATCTTTAGGTTCATATTTAGCAATGATATTTTTTAGACACAAAACTAATCATTTTAAATTTAAGTATGGATTACCATTAATGCTTATTTTACATTGTATTTTATTTTTTATATTAAATAATAAGATAGTATAAATCATCGCAATTTATACTATCTTATTGTATTTTAATCTATAACTTGTTTTTCTTCATTTTATTTTCATAAACATTAAATAAACTTAAGGCAACAACGCTAAATATAACTGGTCCAGCTATTTGTGCTATTGTATCAACATATTTACTTGCTTCTATGGCTGGTTGAATTATTGTAAATACATTAGCGAAACCAACAGTTATGATTACTATCACTGCACAGATAGTTGCAAAACTTTTACTCTTAAATATTATAAAAGGCTTATCTATATTATCATTTTTCTTAAATGCTATAAATGCTATAGCTAAGAAAATAGTTGGTATTGTCATTGCAACGTTACTCATTAAAATTAATAAATCAAGGAATGCCGCTGCAGTATCACCACCAAATGATGCTACTACTATTATAGCAACTACTATTAAACATTGTATCCATAAAGCCTTAACTGGCATATTGTTTTTATTAACTTTAGTCCAGCTTTCAGGCCATATTTCCTTTGGTGTTCCTTCTATTAATTGCTTTAATGGCGAATATATTAATGTAAAGAATGCACCTATTAAAGCAAGGAACATGGCAAGACCTATATATCTTGCAAACCAAGTACCCATTATTGCAGCACCTTTAGGTGAAAGTCCAAATACATTTCCAAGTTGAACTCCAAGATTCTTGATTACTACATATGAAACGTTAGCTCTACTTACTTCTGGTGAACTTAATATTTCTTGCCAATTTGTAAATAGACCTATCATAAGTATTCCTAATGAATATCCTATAGCTATTACTATAGCTGAAATCTTAATTCCTGTCGGGAATGTCTTTTCTGAATTCTCAGTTTGATCAACTAATCCACCAACAGCTTCTAACCCACCATATGCAAATATTGCATATACTAAGAATGAGAATATTGCTAATATAGATGTATATGATGGATTTGGGGAATTAAAGAAGGCTGAAAAGCTTATTGGTTCAGCAGCTTTAAATCCATTTCCTCCAAATACTATTAATGCACCTACTAAAAGAACTATGTTTGCACTTGTAACGAAAAATCCTCCAACAGAAGCAATTTTTGAAATGCTTTTCAAACCTTTTGTTGATAAATATGTAATTACTACTATTAACACTACACCTAGAATAGCTAATGTCTTAGGTGCATTTAAGCCAAATAATGACCACGTTGATGTAACATCTGATCCAAAAATTAAATTAGAAAGTGGAACCCAAATTGATGAAGATACACTTACCATCCATACTATGTATGAAGCAAACCACATGAACGTTCCAACGAAAGCAAATTTTGCTCCCACTGCTCTCTCCATCCAAGCATATATACCTTTTTCTTCTTTAAATGCTGCACCATATTCAGCCATCATGAATGCATATGGAATGAAAAATGCAATTGCACCAAATAAATACCATAGAATAGCAGAGTATCCCATTAAGTAAAACGCTCTTGGAATATTGTTAAATCCAAAAACTGATGTGAAAATCATTAAAATAAGCGCAACTAATGTTAATTTACTCATTTGTTTATTTTCTTTTCCCATAATTATCTCCTTTTCAAGAATATTTTAACAATCTTATCATTAGTGATAAAATCACACTCATCTATAATAACAAATATCTTTATTATAATCTATATTATTATTTTCATTTTTCCCTAAGTTATTATTTTTTTTCCTATATACTATCATTTTTTTCACTGTATATTTAATTATTATTTGTTTTTAAAACATTTTTATAATATCATAATATTTTTTAGATTAAAAAAATAACAGTGTTTAAATCTGTTTTTTCTATGAAGATAAGATGAACTTTCACTATTTATTATAACAAACTCACATTTTTAGTATAAAATACTTATCATATACAACTAGATTAAATTAAATTGGAGATTTTACATATGAATAATTTTAACTTAAACCAAAAACGTCAACAAATGTAAACTAAAAATAAACAAAAAAACATTAATTTTTCTTAATGATAATTACATATAAAAAAGCTATATCAACTTTGATACAGCTTTTTTCATATTCTTAATCTATCTTCATATTATTTGCAATAAGCTTGTTACTTCTTTTAATAAATTCAGAAATTTCTTCTGGGCTTAATCCCCCACTAGAAATCCTAGCTAAATCAAATATCTCATGGCAAATAAGATTTTTATTATCTTCATTTTCCATGGTTAATATATTTTTTATAATCTTGTTATTTCTATTTATAACTAAAGTTTTTTCTTCCTTAAACATGGCTGCCATATCCATGTTTCCATACATTCTGCTCATTTCAATCATTCTTCTTGATTGTTCTGAAACTGTAATAAGTGCTGTAATTTCTTCGTTCTTTAAAGATTCAACCTTAACTTCTTCTATTTTATCTTTTAATATTTCCTTAAATAATTCTTTAATTTTCTCATCATTATCATCACTATCTTCTGTATTTTTTAAGATATCACTTATATCAGAATCAATTCTTAAAAATGAAAGGTTTGGATTTTCTCTTTCTAATAGAGTTATAAAGTGGTTATCTATACTACAATTTAGAATAACTGCATTTAGATTATTTTCTTTAAATATATTTATATATTGACTTTGCTCATTTTCATTATTTACATAGTAAATCTTATTTTCATGAGTCTCTTTACATTGCTCCATATATTCTTTTAAAGTTAAATACTTACCATTTAAATCTTTAAATATAAGTATTTCCTTTATTTTTTCATAAAAGCTTTCATCTCTTAGACAGCCATACTTAATAAATATCTGTATATCATCCCAAAAGCTTTCATAATTTTCTCTTTGATTAGTAAATACATTTACCAGCTTATCTGAAACCTTCTTAACAATATGTTTAGAAATCTTAATTACATTTTTATCTTGTTGTAAAAAGCTTCTTGACACATTTAAAGGTAAGTCTGGACAATCTATTACTCCCTTTAGCAATAGTAAAAACTCCGGAATTACTTCTTTTATATTATCTGCTACATAAACTTGATTGTTATATAACTTTACTTCACCTTCAGTAACTTCTAGCTCATGTTTTAATTTAGGGAAGTATAATATACCTTTTAAATTAAATGGATAATCTACGTTAAGATGGATCCAAAACAACGGATCATTATAATCCTTAAATTCCTTCTTATAAAACTCCTTATATTCTTCATCGCTGCAATCCTTTGGCATTTTAGTCCAAAGTGGCTTTATTTCATTTATAGGAGTCTCTTTTTCCTCATCTTTCTTTTCTGCACATTCATCTTCAAAGAATATTTCCACTGGCATAAAAGAACAATATTTTTCTATTACAGATCTTACCTTATAATTATCTAAAAATTCACTACTTTCCTCATTTATATATAAGGTAATAGTAGTTCCCCTACTTTTCTGCTCATTTGAATCACCTATTTCGTACTCTGTTCCACCATCACAAATCCATTTAACAGCTTTTGCTCCTTCTTTATATGATAAAGTATCAATTTGCACCTTATCTGATACCATAAAAGCTGAATAAAATCCTAAACCAAAGTGTCCAATTATTTGTTTTCCTTCATCTTCACTTTCTTTATACTGCTTAACAAAATCCTCTGCTCCAGAAAATGCTACTTGTGTTATATATTTTTCTATTTCTTCTGCTGTCATTCCTATTCCATTGTCGCTAAAAGACAGAATTTTCTTATCTTTATTAACCTTTACTACTATTTTATAAGCATTATCTTCTTCAACTTTAGCTTCACCTAATGATGTTAGTCTTTTAAGCTTATGAACTGCATCACACCCATTACTAATCAATTCTCTCACAAAGATATCCTTATCTGAATATAGCCATTTTTTAATTATTGGAAAAATATTTTCTGTATGTATTGATATATTGCCTTTTTCCACGATAATATTACCTCCTATTCCTTTTATTGTATAATTTTAGTTTATATGCTTTTTTAAGTCAATTAGTTTCTTTTAATTTTTTATATATTTTTTGTTAAATTTCTTCAGAAAATATGTGGGGCTGTCGCAATAGCAAATAAAAAAATCCGTTAGCGATAGCTCCTTTTCTATACTTTTATAAAATTTAAGGCATATTTTATGATATGGATAGACATTATTTAAAAATAGAAGCACTTTAATAAAGCTAACAGAAAAAACTTGAAAAATTTAACTATTAAGCTTTTTTTATCTCAAACAAATGCTTACCAGTTCGGTTATATTGTATTTTATTATGTAACTTATTAACAAAAATGAGCTGTGCACTAATTATTTAGTGCGACAGCCCAATATTATCTATTTTATACCTATATACCCTAAAATATTAATACATTGTTTTTAAAAGGTACTGCAATGATATTTTGCAGTACCCCATATATAAAATCCAAGTTATTATAAGGTTCTACTCATAATAACTTGAAGCCTACACTCTTTATTATCTCTATAGTCATTTAATTTATACAGTAAATTCACAAAAACTTTACTTATTAAAACTTAAATATAATTGTTTTACCCCCTATCATATACTATAATGTAATTAAAATTACAAATGGAGTGATATTAAATGACTAATTATAATGATAGATATGGCTTTGATCTTCTTTCCATTTTTATGATCTTCATATCTTTAATATTAAATGTCTTTCCAATAACAAGAATTTTTTCTTTTATTCTACTAATTTTATCTTTTTATAGAGCATTTTCTAAAAAGTATTATAAGAGACGTCAGGAGTATAATGTATTTTATACATATTGTAATAAATTCTTAGCACTCTTTAAGAAGTCATTACCTGCAAATATTCCTAATTTTCACTTTGGCAATCTTTATCCATTAGTGGAAAGTGCTAAAAATTCTTTAAATGAAAAGCGTAACTATAAAATAACTAAATGCCCTAAATGTCACCAAAAACTTAGGCTTCCTAGAGGTAAAGGAAAAATTGTTGTTACTTGCAGAAGATGTTCAAACAAATTTGACTTTAAAACATAAAATATGAGATTTTGAAAAATCTCATATTTTTTTTACTCCTTTGGCAATTAAATTCAATAAAATGATTGTATAACTATTTTCAAATCTTCCATCTTTAACTTTCTGCATTACCTTCCCTACGGTAGGATTATATCTCATTAAAAGCTTTATTTGTTCATCATTAATTTTAGGTATTTTTAAAATATTTTTCATTCCTATAATATCACTATGAATGGTCACTGCTTCAAAATCCAAATCCTCATATCCACATATTCTTAGTATCTTAACTAACTTTCTTCCTATTTCTCTATTCCATCTAGCCCTCTTTTCTATTTCCTGAAAAAAGCTTCTGCCACTTTTGATTAAGAAAGAAGGATCACTTATTCCCATAAGTCCACTATCAGAATCTATAATAGCTATAATTCCTCCTGGCTTCAAAATACGATATATTTCTCTTACAGCTTCCACAGGTTTATCTAAATGTTGCAAAACAAACCTGCATATTACAAAATCATAAGTATTATCTTTTAGTCCAGTTTTATATATAGTTGTTTTTTCAAAGTCTACTCTATTTTTATAATAACTATTAGAAAGTCTATTTTGAGCAATCTTAAGGAGTTTATCATCTACATCTAATATAGTTACATTTGAATCTGGTAGATTTTCCAGAAGCTTTTCACTGTAAAACCCCGGTCCACCTCCCACATCCAATATATCCATTCCATTTTTCAGTCCAAGCCATTTTAATGTTCTAAATTCTTTTTCCCATCCTAACTTTACTTGTGCCTTTAATCTATCCACTTCATTATTGAAGCCAATCATATTATAAATAGAACTATATGTCACTATATACACCTCTAAATTACTTTTGCTATATTTTATGTTACAAAGATAAATTGGTTCATTTCTTCATTCCTTATCATATTGAAAATTTCTCCATAATGATATATTTTTTACATAAAAACTCATGTCCCATTAACTCTATTTGTCTTTTTGACAGTAGCTAGTTAATATTGACATGAGTTTTTATTAGAATAATGAAAGTTGGTTAGTTTCTGACATTCCTTTTAAGCATCCATGTACACTTAATGTTTCAATAACAGTCTTTGATACTTTAGACCTTATTCTTAAGTCTTCTTTAGAAATAAATTCCCCATCTTTTCTTGCTTCAAATATTGCTTTGGCTGCATTCACTCCAACTCCTTGCAGGGAGCTAAGGGGGGGTCTTAAAGCATTACCTACTATTTGAAATTTAGTTGCATCAGATTCATATAAATCAACTTTAAGCATTTCAAAACCTCTTTTATACATCTCAAATGATAATTCAAGAACTGTAATAAGACCTTTATCTTTTACCGTTGCACTATTTCCTAAAGCATATAATTCCTGTAATTTAGCATGTACTGCACTTTCGCCTTTACAAATAAGCTCTGCATCAAAATCATCTGCACCTCTTACCGTAAAATATGTTGCATAATATGCCAATGGATAATACACCTTGTAATAGGCAACTCTCACAGCCATCATGCAATATGCAACAGCATGCCCTTTAGGGAACATGTACTTAATTCTCTTACAAGATTCTATATACCAATCTTCAACTTTATTTTCTCTCATTATTTTTTCAAATTCTTCTGTTAACCCTTTACCCTTTCTTACACTTTCCATAATAGTAAAGGCTGTTTTAGGCGGTACACCTTTATACATAAGGTACACCATAATATCATCTCTTGTGGCTATACAATCTCTTAAGGTAGTATATCCTTCCTTAATAAAGTATTGTGCATTATTAAGCCATACATCTGTACCATGAGAAAGTCCTGAAATTCTCACTAAGTCAGAAAATGTTTTAGGCTGTGTATCAACAAGCATCTGCCTTACGAACTTAGTTCCAAATTCCGGTAGCCCATAGGAACCTACTTCACATTCAAGTTCCTCTTTGGTAACTCCTAGAGCATCAGGTCTGGTAAATAATGATAATACTTTCTCATCATTCAACGGTATTGTTTTAGGATCTATTCCAGTTATATCTTGTAGCATCCTTAATACCGTTGGATCGTCGTGTCCTAGTATATCAAGCTTAAGAAGTCTTCCTGAAATTGAGTGGTAATCAAAATGGGTTGTTGTTACATCTGATGTGTTATCATCTGCTGGTCTTTGTATAGGCGTAAAATTATATACATCTGTATAATTTGGTACAACCATTATTCCACCTGGATGCTGTCCTGTAGTTCTTTTTATTCCAGTACATCCAATAGTTAACCTTTCAATTTCTGCTTGTGAAGCAATCTCACCTTTTTGATCTAAATACTTTTTAACAAATCCATAGGCAGTCTTTTCTGCCACTGTACCTATTGTACCTGCTTTAAATACATATCCCTTACCAAAAAGAACTTCTGTATACTTATGTATATCAGCTTGGTTATCCCCTGAGAAATTTAAATCTATATCTGGTTCCTTATCTCCTTCAAATCCTAAGAAAGTTTCAAATGGTATATCATGACCATCTTTAATATATGGTACTCCACAATTTGGGCAATCCTTATCTGGTAAATCAGCCCCTGAACTCACTGATCCATCTAAGAAGAATTGTGACTTCTTACATTTTGGACACACATAATGTGGTGGAAGCCCATTAACTTCTGTAATATCTGACATTGTTGCAACAAAAGAAGATCCAACAGATCCTCTAGAACCTACTAGATATCCATCTGCATATGATTTAGCCACCAGTTTTTGTGCTATAAGATAAAGAACTGCGTATCCATTATTTATGATAGAGTTTAGCTCTTTATCAAGTCTCTTCTGCACTACTTCTGGTAGGTTTTCTCCGTATATTGAATGAACCTTATTCATGGTCATATTCCTTATATCGTCATCAGCCCCTTCAATCTTAGGTGGATATGTCTCATCAGGAATAGGTTTTAATATATCAACTGAAGCTGCAATTTCCTGTGGATTTTTTATAACAACTTCCTTTGCAATATCTTCACCTAAATAAGAGAATTCTTTTAACATTTCTTCTGTAGTTTTAAAGTATAAAGGTGGTTGATTTTCTGCATCTCCAAATCCTTGCCCAGCCATTATAATCCTTCTAAATGCTTCATCCTGTGGCTCTAAAAAATGTACATCTCCTGTAGCTACTGTTGGCTTGTTAACTTCCTTGGCTAAATTATAAATCTTCCTATTTATATCCTTAAGCTCATCTTCATCTTTTACATTTCCCTTTTCTATAAGATAAGCATTATTTTCAACTGGCTGAATTTCAACATAATCGTAAAAGCTCATTATCTCTTTTACTTCTTCATCATTTTTACCACCAAGTACAGCTCTATAAATTTCACCTGCTTCACATGCACCACCAATAATTAGCCCACCTCTCATTTCAGCAAGCCTTGATTTTTTAGTTCTAGGTCGTCTAAAGAAATTATCTATATGAGCCTCTGACACAAGCTTATATAAATTTCTTATACCTTCCTGAGTCTTTGCTAAAATTATAATATGATATGTTGGAAGTTTCTTAATATCAACCTTTTCTAAGAAAATCTTATTAAGTTCACTTAAGTCTGAAACTTCATATTCTTCTTTAATCTTCTTAATACACTCTACAAATATATCACCTGTTGCTTTAGCATCGTCTACAGCCCTATGGTGGCTTGTAAGCTTTATACCTAAATGTTTAGCCACTAAATTAAGCTTAACTGATTTTAATTCAGGATATAAAAATCTACATATCTGTACAGTATCAAGAATAGTAGCATTGAAATGTAAATCTAAATCTTTGCAATTTTTTTCAATAAAGCTACAGTCAAAGCTGGCATTATGTGCTACTACTGCTGCATCTCCTATAAAATCCATAAATCTTGGTAGTACAAAGTCTATTGAATCTGAATATCTTACCATATCATCACTTATCCCTGTAAGTTCTGTTATCTTATAAGGAATTGGTCTTCTAGGATTGACAAACTCACTGAAGCTATCGATTATTTTCCCATTTTTAACCTTTACCGCTCCTATTTCAATAATTTTATCATTCTTTGGTGAAAAACCAGTTGTTTCTAAGTCAAAAACCACATATGTGTCATCTAAATTTTGACCTTTTTCATTAATTGCTAAAGGAATACCATCATCAACTAAATATCCTTCCACACCATAAAGAACTTTAATTTTATTTTTCTTTGCGGCAATTTGTGCATCTGGAAAAGCTTGAACAACCCCATGGTCAGTAATAGCTATAGCAGGGTGTCCCCACTTAGCAGCTCTTTCAATGATTTTCCCAACTGGAGTAGTCCCATCCATGGCACTCAGGGTAGTATGACAATGTAGTTCAACTCTTTTCTCTGTTGCCCCATCCATTCTCTCTAACTTTTTCATTCTTAAAATATCACGTCCCATGATAACAACTTCTCTAGCATATGTATCATATACTGCTTCCCCTCTTACCTTACAATAAAGCCCCGTTTTAATATTATCAAGAACCTCACCTTTTTCCTGCGGCTTTAAGAAGCATTTTACTGTAATTGAATCAGTATAGTCTGTAATAAAGAATGTTAGTATTATCTTTCCAGTCTTAGTTTCCATAGTATCAACCTTGAATACCTCTCCTAAAACTGCCACATATCCAGAAGTTTCATTAACCTCTTTAATTGGTATTGCTTCAATAGATATATTTCTTCCATAAATAGAGTTTTCACTCTTAGGTTCTCTTTTATATGTATTTTCCTTCTTTTCATATGGCTTCTTCTCGGTAGATTTCTTTTCTTGTGCCTTGCCACTTTCTTTGTAGCTACTTCCTGCTTTTTGTATTTCTAAAGATTTGGCTTGCAGCACCTTATTTAAAAGAGCTCTTTCATTCTTTTCTTTTTCAGCATAATCTATAATTACTTCCATAGATGGATCAAATCTTATTTCCACCTTACATTTTAGACCAAATATAGCTTCAATGGTACCTTCAATAGATTTATCGCCATATTTTGACTTTAAATGTTCAGTTACTTTGTCATATCCATTTAATACAATTACCTTATTTCCTTCAACAACTCTTTTACTACTTAAAAGCAATGTCTTACATAATGGAGTTTTCTTTATGGTATCTGAAATACATTCAAACCAATGACTTTCTACCACTTCTTCTAAAGAAATATTTGAAGCATCTTTATAAAATAGAATTTCTATAGTTATCCTAATCATTAAGGTCTTGCATATTATCTTCTTTATTAATTCCTCTTCTTCTATGGCTAATCTTTCTTTTCCTCTTAAAATTACTTTTAAAATATTACTCTTTTTTAAAAGCTGAAATCTTATTATATTTAACTCTTTATCTTCTAAGCTTTCATGTTTATTAATTTCAAGGGTAATTTTCTTTAAGATATCTTCGCTCATTAAAATCACCTCATCTTTATAAAATTAACTATAACATTATAACACAATTATAATATTTAAAAAGGGACTTTTTTTACAGCCACTTTATTAATATTGAATACTACATATATAGTATATTGAGACTTTATTTTTAGTATCTTTTCAAAAATTTACTCTTGCTAATTAATCCTATTAAAATACATATATCCCCTCTTTTATTTTCTATTATTTTTTAATCTTCTTCCCATGCCATAGCTCTTGTTACTGCTTTCTTCCATCCTCTATAAAGCTTTTCTTTCTTATCTTCATCATATTGTGGCTCATACGCTTGGCTTACACACCATTTTGTAGTTATCTCTTCTTTTGATTTCCAGAAGCCAACAGCTAATCCTGCAAGATATGCTGCCCCTAATGCGGTTGTTTCTGTAATTATTGGTCTAATTACCTTTGTTCCAGTTATATCAGCTTGGAACTGCATTAAGAAATTATTTCTACTAGCTCCTCCATCAACCTTAATACTATTAAGTCTACAACCTGAATCCTCTTCCATTGCATCCATAAGATCTCTTGATTGATAAGCAATGGACTCTAATGCAGCTCTTATTATATGATTTCTATTAGCACCTCTTGTAAGTCCTAATATAGTTCCTCTTGCATACATATCCCAATAAGGAGCTCCAAGTCCTGTAAAGGCAGGTACTATATATACTCCACCGTTATCTTTTACTTTACCTGCAAAGTATTCTGTATCAGCAGCATCATTCACTAGCTCTAACTCATCTCTAATCCATTGAATTACAGCTCCACCAACAAATACGGAACCTTCTAGAGCATATTGAACTTTACCATCTATGCCAACGGCAATGGTGGTTAATAGGCCATTTTTACTTTCAATCATTTTTTCTCCAGTATTCATTAAAAGGAAACATCCTGTTCCATATGTGTTTTTTACATCTCCAGCTTTAAAGCAAGTTTGTCCAAACAGTGCACATTGCTGGTCTCCAGCCATTCCAGAGATAGGTACTCTTATACCACCTTTTCCTCCTAGATTGGTATATCCATAAACCTCAGAAGAATTTCTCACTTCTGGAAGCATAGACATCGGAATACCTAATCTTCCGATAATCTTCTCATCCCATCTAAGTTCTTTGATATTATATAACATTGTCCTAGATGCATTTGTATAATCTGTAACATGTACTTTTCCATTAGTTAATTTCCAAACAATCCATGTATCTACAGTTCCAAAAAGTAATTCTCCTTTTTCAGCTTTCTCTCTAGCTCCCTCCACATTATCTAAAATCCATTTTATTTTTGTTGCTGAGAAATAAGCATCTAATAATAACCCTGTACTTTCTTTTACATATTTAGCAAACTCTTTATCCTTCTTTAATTCATCAACAATTGCAGCAGTCCTTCTACATTGCCATACTATGGCATTATATACAGGTTCTCCAGTATATTTATCCCATACAATAGTTGTTTCTCTCTGATTGGTAATACCAATTGCTGCTATTTCTTCTTGAGTTATATTAGATTTAGCCAGCACTTCTTGTAAAACACCATATTGACTGGACCATATTTCCATTGGATTATGCTCCACCCATCCTTCATGAGGATAAATTTGTGTAAATTCCTTTTGACTTATATCTAATATATTTTGATCCTTATCAAAAATAATAGCTCTTGAACTTGTGGTTCCTTGATCTAATGCAATAACATACTTTTTCATTTTTTATACCAATCCTTTCAAAATATATATTAAATAAAAATAACCACATAAAACATATTGATTGCATAAATGCATATGTTTTATGTAGTAACTCTCACTTTCTGTTATTACCTACATAAATAGAAATTTTAAAACTCTAAATGCAACTTAGTAATCGTTTACAGTTATATTTTTAGTATTACAAATATCATAACTCTTGTCAACTTGCTTCTCTCATTTATATATACTATACAGTCTCAATCTTTGCTGATATTTAACTTTTTTAATCGCAAAAAACGAAAGTTATTTTTTGTAAATATTTATATTTGTTTTTCAAATTAACAGCTCTAAAGCTTTACATATCAAGATCAATATAGATTTTTTCTTATTTCCACTATTGTCATTTTCTTCTTTTTATGGTATAAATATATTTATATTTTGCAAGTTATATTTTCGAAAATTGCATTTTATAAAAACAAAGGGGGATACTTATGAGAAAAAAATTAAATTTGACAGCGAAAATTTTTATATGCTTAATTCTTGGAGCCATTACAGGTATTATTTTATACCAATTACCTAGTGGATACATTAAGGATGATTTTATTATTAATGGTGTTTTTAAAGTTATAGGTAAGGGATTTGTTCGAGCAATGCAAATGCTAGTTGTACCTTTAGTATTTTGTTCACTTGTTTGCGGTAGTATGTCTATTGGAGATACTAAGAAACTAGGTAAAGTAGGTGCTAGAACCATAGCTTTCTATATTGCAACTACAGCCATAGCAATAACTCTTTCCATTGGTATAGGAAAATTACTTAATCCTGGTTTAGGTCTTGATTTATCTACTATGGAAATTGCTGAAACAACTATAGCAGAAAGTACAGCAGTTTCTGATGTAATATTAAATATAATTCCAACTAATCCTATAAATTCATTAGCTGAAGGAAATATGCTTCAAATAATAGTATTTGCTCTTTTAATTGGCCTTATTTTAGCACAATTGAAGGATAAAGCTGAAACAGTTGGTAAGTTTTTTACACAATTTAATGATATTATGATGAAGATGACAACAATAGTTATGAAGGCTGCTCCAATAGGTGTATTTTGCCTTATAGCCACAACTTTTTCAACTATGGGATGGAATGCTTTTGCTCCACTTTTAAAATATATATTTGCAGTATTTTTAGCATTAGCTATTCATTGCTTAGTAACATATATGCTTATGCTTAAAGGCTTTACAAAACTAAGCCCAATAAAATTCTTAAGCAAATTTGCTCCTGTTATGAGCTTTGCATTTTCTACAGCATCATCTAATGCTTCAATTCCTTTATCCATTGAAACATTAGATGAAAAATTAGGTGTTTCTGAAAACATATCATCTTTTACTGTACCACTTGGTGCAACTATTAACATGGATGGGACTGCTATAATGCAAGGTGTAGCTGTAGTATTTGTTGCTCAAGCTTTTGGTATCAACCTAGGATTAAATGATTACCTTACTGTAATACTTACAGCAACACTTGCTTCCATAGGTACTGCTGGTGTTCCTGGCGTTGGTATGATCACTCTATCAATGGTCTTTAATTCTATAGGACTACCTGTTGAAGGAATAGGTCTTATAATGGGAATTGATAGAATATTAGATATGTGTCGTACTGCTGTCAATGTTACAGGTGATGCAGTATGTACAACAATAATTGCTAAACAATACGGTGAACTAGATGAAAGTATCTTTAATGACAATCTTAATACAGCAATTTTAAATGATTAATTAAGAAAAGGGCAATTTATAATGCCCTTTTATTTTCTATTACAATATTTTATTTAATTCTATTACCGCAATATGGACAATAACTATATTGTGAATCAACCTCTCTTCCACAGCCTGGGCATATTTTTTCCCTCCATGTATTTTCCTCTTCTTTTAAATCCCAATAATTTATTTCTATATCATTGTCATGCTCAATACTTTTTCCCTTTTCCTTAGAAACTTTAAATACACAGCTACAATTCTCACAAATAAGGTAGTATTCTTCACGCCACTTAAATATAGGTATAAAGAAAAAATGAAAATAATCATATTGCTTTACCAATTTACCTGTAACATTTTGTAAACATCTTTTACATGTAAGATTATTTATTTCTTTTATTATCTTTTCCCTATGTTCTATGCCAAAAATCCCTATAAAAAACATAGTTTCCTCCTTTTATAATATTAATAAATTTGTTTTATAAGCATTAATATTTTCTATTATACATATGCATATATTTATTATAGTAGATTATTTAAAATAAAGGAGTTTTTTATGCAATCTATCTTAAATAAAATTAGCAATCTAGAAAAACTTATAGGCAACACTCCACTAATTGAAATTACCTTTAAATATAAAGATAGACCTTTAAAGATTTATTCTAAAATTGAATATTACAATTATACTGGAAGTATTAAAGATAGAGTTGCCTTATATATAATAAAAAAAGCTTATTTAGCTGGTAAAATTAAAGAAAAAGATATTGTTGCAGAAGCTACCAGTGGTAATACAGGCATATCCTTTGCAGCCATTTGTACCTATCTAAATCATGATGTCCATATTTATATGCCTGATTGGCTCAGCACTGAACGAATAAAATTATTAGAAAGCTTCAATGCAACCTTACATTTAGTTTCCAAGGAAGATGGAGGATTTCTAAAATGTATTTCATTAATTGAACAGTGTAGCAAACTTTGTTCTGATATATTTCTTCCAAGCCAATTTACCAACGTAGATAATATTTATGCTCATTACTACTCAACTGGTCCTGAAATCTATTCTTCCTTAAGAAAAAGACATATCATTCCATCTATCTTTGTTGCTGGTGTTGGTACAGGTGGTACTGTTATGGGAATAGGTAAATACTTAAAAGAAAAAAATAAAAACATTAGAATTTATCCTCTAGAGCCAGCTAATTCTCCAACACTATCAACAGGAACACACATAAGTGACCATAGGATTCAAGGTATATCTGACGAATTTGTTCCACCAATTTTAGATTTTGCCTCTTTAAATGAAATTATAAGTGTTGATGATGGCGATTCAATAATAATGGCTCAAAAACTTTCTAAAGTTCTTGGTCTTGGTGTAGGTATTTCCTCTGGTGCTAACTTTTTAGGTGCTGTTAAGTCCTTAGAAATGAATAATTTTAAAGGAGCAGCTATTACCGTTTTTCCTGATGATAATAAAAAATATGTTTCTACAGATTTAATGAAAAAAGAACCTGTTAAAGAAAACTTTATTTCTTCAGATATTGAATTATTGCATTTTCGCATATTATAATCACCATAAAATAATATAAAAAATATAGGCAGTTTTTTAAACTGCCTATTCTTAATTATTCACCCAACAAGGAGAATCAAAAGATGATTTTGTAAAATCATTATAAACCATTTTCTTTCTCTTTATCATTGCTTCAACTTCTTCATTTGAACAATTTTCAGCCCATAAAATTGAATATAGGCTTGAATATGCTAGATAAAGCTTTAATCTCTGCCAGAAATCTACTGGGATATACTCTTCAAAATAGCCTTTAAGTTGGCCTTTTGCAAATTCAATACTTTCTCCCCTGGTAAAAGCACACATGGGGATAAAATCCTTATATATATCTTCATAATTAAATCTATTAAAATCAATAATGTATATATTATTATTAATTATCATATTGCCTAAATGATAATCACCATGACATAGAGCTATTTTGGCTGAATTTAAAATTTCAATATTTTCTTTAATATATTTTATAAGTCCTTGGTCTTCATAGCTATAATATATTGAATTTTCATAAGCCTTTGTTCTTTCTATTATTCTTTCTTTTTGCATCTCTATAATTCTCTTAGCATCAGTTATTTTCTCAGCTTCATGTATCTTCTTTAAAGTTTTTCCTACCTCTATTCCAAGGTTAAACTGTTCTTCCTTTGAGTATCTACCTATAGATTCTAATGCATCTTCTCCTTCTATAAAGGTATATAGCTGCAATATCTTATTTCCACTAATTTTTAAATCAATAAACTTTGGTGTATTTTGGCATACTCTTGAAATTGTTCTGATAATTTCACTTTCTTTTAATTTTTCATCAAATTTTGATATTTCTGAAATCCTCAGCAATAATTTTTTATTATCACTTGTGTATATAATATATTTCCTATCATTTGACCATCCTTTTTCTAAAGGTTCCATTTTTCTAAATAAATGTGAATTTTTCAAAATATTAAAGTCTATTAAACTTTCCATTTTAAACCCTTAATTTCTTTATTCACTCCTTATTTTCAACTAACTTAAATAAAGAAATTGTAAAATTCCTTTTATTATTTAAAGCTTTCATTAAGTATAATTCTTATTTCTTTTAAATAAACATATCTAACTTATTATTAATATTTTATTCTTCTTTTAGGATAATCGTTAATACTATAGGAAAAAATAAAGAGAAGTAATGATTTTAAATATATTTGTTCTTTTTAATCTCTTAAACACCATTATTTTTTCTTCCTTTATAACTCTATGCATTTCTTTACTTGTACATTACTATTGCTTTTAATTTAAGTAAAATCAGCATAAAAAAACAATGCTGATTAATATTAAGCTTTATAATTTATTATTTTATTTAAAACTTTATTATGTTCTAAGTCCTTGCTAATGGCCTGTATGACACTAACAACATCTTCTGCCATAATCCTTTCTTTGCTCTTATATATTCTTCCCTTCAGATATTCCTTTATAAGCTTATATGTATTAATTAGTACGTTGACACTTGCCATCATATCTTCTCCCTTATTAAAAGGAATTAAATCTTTAAATATCTGATTTACCAAATAGTTTTCTACTATATAATCATTTTCTTTTAATATTGCATCTACTTTTTCAGATAAATCCCTAAATGCCTCTTCCTCAATATTTAATAATATATTGTTTTTATAGTCCTCTGCATATTTTTTCAACCTAGGGCTTCTAATCATAGCAATTAAATTATCATCTCCAATAGTAAAACTAAACTTCTTATCTGCTTTGATGCTTTCTTGTAGATACTTTTGATAGTTTAAAGTTCCATTGGTAGACTCATCAAAAATATCTTCAATACTCTCAAAGTCATCTTCCAATCTTAACTTTTCTATTTCACCATAAAAGCCTTTTAATATATTTAATCTTTCCTCTATAGAATATTCTCTGCATTGAATTATATTTATTGATGATATCCTCATTTCCCAGAAGTATTGAATCATGCTCTCTGTTCCTGCAAAGGCTTCTGTATCAATTATCCTTCTAATTTCAATATTATCTTCATCTAAGTTTTCATCCACTTCAATAAACTCCATCTTTTCTTTACTCATTAAGGCTAAACGGCATATTTCTTCACAAGAAGCCAAGGCACTTTTTTCATAAATTCCATCAACAATATTAAAAATTCTCGGATAGCTTTTACAAGTTATACATAAATTCTCTTCACCTACACCTCCATGAATATCACATAACATATTCTCATTTAAAAATGGACACATACTACCATCCTTTAATATCATATATCCAGCATTAAAGAAATCATCATTTGTATCACCAACTAAAAATTTACCATCAACTAATCTTTTTAAAACGCCTGTACTATTTTTATATCTCTCTAAACTATTTTCATCTATATTGATATCCCATCCAGCACAACATGTATCCGTACATTCTGATCCGATACATTTAAATTTCCCCATATATTTAGGTATAAAAGTATTAACTATCATATTTACTCCACTCTCTTTTGTTAAACTCATTTCAACTATCTATTATATCACTTCTCTTAAGCTTTTCCTCTAAAATATTTATAAACAATATAAGTCTTATCTGGAAAATAAAAAAATATCATATACAATGAATTTATAAATAAAAGCCTGGCTAAAATACGCCAAGCTTTTATTACTATTTTATCAAATAAATAACGCAAAATGAGATTATTATTTGTATTATTGCAAATCTAAAAACTACCTGTGTATTTGACCAGTCATTTCTCTTACGTACCTGGTCATGTATTGGAGTTCTTATATTATTTAATATTTCAATTTTTAAAAATCTTCTAAATGATATTTTAATTAGCCCTAATCCTCCATCGATTATAAGCATTAAAGCCACTGGAATATATAATAGAGGACTTCCTGTTTTAAGTATTGCAATACTAATAAATATACCTAATGCACGAGAACCAGCATCACCCATCATTAGCTTACTAGGTGTAGCGTTAAACCAAAGATATGCAAGTACGCAAACTATTAGAATCAATGTAATGTAATTAATAGCTGAATTTGTTCCTTTAACACTCTCTAATAAATAAATAGTGAATAAAGTAATAACTGATAAAGTTCCTGATAATCCATCTACACCATCAGTACAATTGGTTACATTTATAGATACCCACACAAGTATAACTGCTAATATAAAGAATACTATTGGATTTAAAACAATACTTTCACCTAAAATATTAATAAATATTTCACTTCCATTAAATGCTAAGTAAGTTCCAGCAACTAAACATGCAATTAATAAATCTAATGCTCCTTTTTTAAACTCTCCCCAAGGATTTTTTGATGCATCGTCCAAATATCCAGTTAACATAGAAGCTATGGTAAGCACAAGGTATATCAAAATTTCCCAATTAAGCTTTCCAAATAGCATAGCTACTATACCAAAAGCCAAGATAAATATAAGTCCTGCACCTCTTGGTTTTCCTGCTGATTTCTTTCCATCATGTGCAAATTCTCTTCCTGCATCTTTAGGAAGCATGCTACTTAAATACTTTAATGCTAGGAACGTTCCAAAAAAGGCACATAATATACCTATTATCTGTACAAATTTATTATCTGTACATCCTGCAATTAAATTAATCATAACAATTTCACCTATTTCTTTCGCTATTTTATTAACAAAGTAATTTTACATTCAATATATATGTAAGTCAACATAATTTAGCTTATTACTGTCATTATTTATAGAAAAAAGGCATATTGTCATATATGCCTCTTCTTTCTATAAATTTTCTATTTCCTTAAGCAACTCTTCAACAAGATCCTCTTCTTTAACTTTTCTTAGGATTTCTCCCTTTTTAAAGATTAATCCAACTCCATTGCCTCCAGCTATACCAATATCTGCTTCTCTAGCTTCTCCAGGTCCATTTACAACACATCCCATTACAGCAACCTTTATATTCTTATTGCAATTCTCTAAACGCTTTTCCACTTCTTCTGCAATTTTAATAAGGTTTATTTGTGTTCTTCCACATGTAGGACATGAAACAAACTGCATTCCTTGCTTTCTTAAGCCCAATGCAATAAGCATTTCCTTTGCAACCTTTATTTCTTCAATTGGATCACTGGTAAGTGATACCCTTATGGTATCACCTATTCCTTCTGCCAATAAAGTACCTATACCTAATGTTGATTTAATGGTACCTCTGAAAACAGTTCCTGATTCAGTAACTCCTAAATGAAGAGGATAATCACATTTTTCACTCATAAGTCTATATGCTTTTATCATCATTGGGACATCTGAAGATTTTATTGAAATTACTATATCGTAAAATCCTACTTCTTCAAGAATCTTAACATGATTCATAGCAGATTCAACTAATCCTTCTGCTGTTGGCTTTCCATCACGTTCTAAGATTTCTTTTTCTAAAGAACCAGAATTTACTCCAATTCTAATAGGTATATTTCTTTCTTTTGCTGCTTTAGCAACAATCTTCACTCTGTCAATACTTCCTATATTTCCTGGATTTAATCTTAAAGCTGATACACCATTTTCTATAGCCTTTAATGCTAATCTATAATCAAAATGGATATCTGCCACCACTGGCATTGGTGAGTATTTACAAATTTCTTTTAAAGCTTCAGCTGCTTCCATATCTGGTACTGCACATCTTATTATTTCACATCCTGCAATATGCAGTTCTCTTATTTGATTTAATGTTGCTTCAACATCTCTTGTATCTGTATTAGTCATAGATTGAATTGATACCTTGGCATCTCCACCAAGTAAAACTCCTCCAACCTTCACTTGTCTTGTCTTTTTTCTTTCCATTTTAATTATCCTTTCCTAAAGCTTAACTGGGAAAATAATATCTTTCAGTGTAACTACAACCATTAATCCCATAAGTATCATAAATCCTACATAATTGATAACCCCTACAACTTTATCTGGTACTTTTCTTCTTGTTATTAATTCAATAAATAATATTATAGCCCAACCGCCATCAAGTGCTGGGAATGGTAATAAATTAAATACTGCTAAGTTAATGCTTATTACACCTAAGAAATAAGCTAATGTCTGAATACCACTTTTTGCTGCTTCACCAGACATTCTTATGATAGTAACTGGTCCACCTACATCAGTTTTTAAATTTAACTTACCAGTAACTAATAGCTTTAAGCTTTTATAAGTTTGCTTTACCATAGTTATTGTATAATTATAAGTGTATTTTAAACTTTCACCTATAGTTGGATTAGTTACTCTTTCGTAATAAAATCCCATTAAATATGATCCTCTAGCTTCATCAAGCTTAGGAGTTACATTTAAATCTAATTTCTTTCCATCTCTATTAACTACTAAATCTAGAGATTTTCCTTTACTTAATTGAACTTCTAAAAGAATGTCATCAGTCGTTCTAACATTTACTCCATTAATTTTTGTTATGATGTCTCCCTTTTGAAGACCTACTTCTTGTGCTGGAGAATTATCCATAACACTATCTACAACATTTTTAGAAAATCCAACATTACTAAAGTATAAAGCAAATATAAGTATGGCAAAAACCACATTCATAAATGCACCTGCAAGAATTACTGAAATTCTTCTAAGAGGTGACTTGCTGGAAAAACTTCTCTCATCTTCTACAGCTTCCTCTTCTCCCATCATTTTTACATATCCTCCAATAGGAAGAAGCCTTAATGAATATTGAGTTTCTTTTCCCTTATGTGAAAAAACTTCTGGTCCCATTCCTATTGAAAATTCTTCAACTTTAATTCCATTGGCTTTAGCCATAATAAAATGTCCTAGTTCATGAACTATTACAAGTAAGCTAAATCCTAAAATAGCCATTATAATATACAATTAATTCAACTCCTAACTCACTTTTTTTCTTAAATATTCTCTTACTTCTTTATCAACTGTTATAATGTTATCAATTGTAAGCTCCATATTGCTTTTTTCTTTAAACTTATCCATACACTCTTCAATTAAATCAGCAATATCTAAAAATTTAATTTTTTCTTCTAATAATAATGCAACAGCTTCTTCATTGGCACCATTTAAAATAGTAGGCATTAATCCACCAGTTTTTCCTGCTTTAAAAGCAAGCTTAAGACATTTAAATGTGTCCATATCAGGTTTTTCAAATGTAAGCTGTGCTATTTCATAAAAGCTTATTGGATTTGCTATTCTTCCTTCTCTTTTAGGGTAATTAAGCGCATATTGTATTGGTAATCTCATATCTGGTGAGCCAATTTGTGCTATGATACTTGCATCTTTATATTCAACCATAGAATGAATTATACTTTGTGGATGTACTACAACTTCAATATTATCATAACTACATTCAAATAGATAGTGTGCCTCAATAACTTCTAGACCTTTATTCATCAATGTTGCTGAATCTATACTTATTTTTTGCCCCATATTCCACTTTGGGTGTTTTAATGCTTGATGAACTGTAACATCCTTTAAATCATCTATATTCTTGCCTCTAAATGGTCCACCTGAAGCAGTTAATATTATCTTATGTATATCCTTATTACAGTATCCGCTTAAGCTTTGGAAGATAGCACTATGTTCTGAATCTACAGGCAGTATTTTAACTCCATTTTCTTTAGCCTTCTTCATTACTATTTCACCTGCTACTACAAGGGTTTCTTTATTAGCTAAAGCTATATCTTTTTTTGCTTCAATTGCTGCTATGGTTGGCTTTAGCCCTATCATACCTACTACAGATGTAACTACTGTGTCTATTTCATCTAGAGATGCTACTTTAATAAGCCCATCAATTCCACTATAAACATTTATACTCTTCTGATTATTAGTACAATATTCCTTAATTTCTTTATAAGCTTTTTTGTCCATCATTGCTACATATTTAGGTGAAAATTCTTCGATTATATCGATAATTTTATTTACAGATGAATTTGCACTTACTGCTACTAAATTTATTGTTCCTGATGATTTTCTTATTACATCTAATGTTTGTGTCCCAATAGAACCTGTAGCCCCTAAAATTGATATATTCTTCATATTTGCCTCCTATGTTTCTAACCATAAAGTATATCTTTCGCTACTAAGCAATATATTGGTCCTACTAAAATCCCTATAAAACCAAAAATTTCAGCACCAATATATATAGATAACATTATAGCTAACGGATGAATCTCTAATTTAGAGCTTAAAAATTTTAGTTCTAAAATCTCTCTTATAAGCTGAGAAAGAATATATAGAGATATCATTCCTATTACAATTAAATATTTTTTTACTACTATATTGTATATTATAATTGGTATAAAAACAATTATTGTTCCCACATATGGTAAAATATCTAATATTCCACATAGTATTCCTAAAAAAAATCCACTGGGAATATGTAAGATACTAAAACCAGTTATTATTATAGTAGTTGTTACGCATACTAGGATAAGTTCAATTTTTATTACCTGCCTTAAATTATTTTTCTTTTCTGAAATCTTAGAAAAAATATTGATTGGAACTACCTTCAATAGTAGTTCTCTTACATTTTCTCTATCCACCAACAAAAAATACACAGTAATATTTCCAATTATATATGCAAGAAGCCCTTCACCTGTTATGCTAGCACCAGCTGTTAATATATTACTTGTTATGTTCTTTAGAGCTCTTTGTAATATTTTTTCAATATCTATGCCAAAAAGCAACTTAATATTTTTTTCTAATATTATTAAGCCTTCAGCATGATTATTATATATCTTCTTTAATATATCTATAAATTCGTTGCCAAAGTAAAATGCAAAACAAAAAAACATTACATTTATCAACAATATACTTAATGCACCAGAAATTCGCTTTGAAATATTAAACTTTAGAAAAAAATCATAAAAAGACCTTCCTATAATCAGCATAATAATTATTATTATAAATGGCTTAAAATAATATTTAATACCTAATGTTATTACTGTAAAAATTGCAAATAGTTCTATAAGAAGAAGTATTTTATTATATTTTTCTATAGTTTTCATAACATTCTCCTTTAACATTTATATTAAAATTATATTATTTAGAAAGAACATTAATGATATTTTCCCATGTAAAAAAGCAGTAGTAAACCTACTGCTTTCTTATATTCCCACAATAAATGTTAAATAGTAAAATACTACTACAGCGTTAAATAAAATAGAATCAAATCTATCTAAAATACCACCATGTCCAGGTATTAAATTACTATAATCCTTTATTCCTACATATCTTTTAATTGATGATGCAACTAAGTCACCAAATAATCCCATCATTCCACAAATAGCGCCAATCAAGAAGAAATGCATAACATTTATTCCTACTCCATATTTACTTATGACTATTCCATATATTCCACAACCTAATGTTGCACCTAATACTCCACCTATTAATCCTTCAACAGTCTTTTTAGGACTAACTTTTGGAGCAATCTTTCTCTTACCAAATGTTCTTCCTGAATAATAAGCCATTGTATCTCCTAGCCATGATCCTAAGAATATAAGCCAAACTAAAAAATTACCATTCGTCTTTTCACTAACTAATGGTATAAAACTAAATAGTATTGCCACATAAATAAATCCTAAAATTGATATTGCTACATCAATAAAAGAGTATTTTAAAGTAACTATTGGAATAATTAAAGCCAATACTGTTGCCAGTACTAGTACATGCATCATTATTTCAAAGTTATTATCAATAAGATAATACACTACCAATAATCCATATCCTATTACTGATATTACATTAATCTTTTTAGCTCTTAAAGCATTATAAAACTCATATAGCCCACAAATAGATAATGCAATTGTGAATATTTTTAGTGGTAATCCTCCTAATAATATAAATATTAATAATGGAGCTATGACTAAGGCTCCTATATACCTACTGTTTATATTCATCTTTTCACCTCTTATTTATACTCCTCCAAATCTTCTATCTCTATTTTGGTAGTCGTATATAGCTTTTTGTAAATCTAACTCTGTAAAATCTGGCCAGCAGACATTAGAATACCAAAATTCTGAATAAGCACATTGCCATAATAAGAAATTGCTCAATCTCTGCTCTCCTGAAGGTCTTATAATTAAATCAGGATCTGGTGAATCTTTTGTATATAGATAATTATTTACTAACTCATTATTAATATCTTCAATATTAATGTTATTATCCTTATATTCTTCAGCAATTAATCTTATTGCTCTTACTATCTCATCTCTACCACCATAATTAAAAGCAATATTTAGAATCAAGCCTTTATTATTTTTTGTAAGCTCAATAGCCTCTTTTATTTCTCTTTCACATTCCTTTGGTAACTTATCTATTTCACCTAAAACTCTTAAAACTACATCATTTTTATGAAGTTCTTTAACTTCTGATTTTAAGTATTGTACCAATAGCTTCATTAGAGCTGTTACTTCTTCCTCTGGACGTCTCCAATTCTCAGTAGAAAAAGCATATAAAGTTATATATTTAATTCCAATTCTATCGGCTTCTTTAATAACTTTTCTAATTGTTTCTACTCCAGCCTTGTGTCCCATTGTTCTTGGAAGATTTCTTTTCTTTGCCCATCTCCCATTGCCATCCATTATTATTGCAATATGTTCTGGAAGATTATCTTTATCTATCTTTAACTCTAAATCATTTCCATTTTTCTTAGGCTTAAATAAATTAATCATAATTTCCTCCAATTTTATGTTATATAGGAAAAAAACCTGCAAAGCAGGTTTTTTTATACTGACATAACTTCCTTTTCTTTAGCTGCTATTACTGTATCTATTTCTTTTACAAATTTATCTGTAACTTTTTGAACATTTTCTTCAGCTTTCTTTACTTCATCTTCAGAAATATGCCCATCTTTCTTTAAAGCCTTTATTTTTTCGTTAGCATCTCTTCTAATAGATCTTAATGCAACTTTAGCATCTTCTCCAGCTTTTTTTACATTTTTCACAATATTTTTTCTTGTTTCTTCTGTTAGTTCTGGAACTAATAATCTGATAATAGCACCATCATTTGAAGGGTTTATTCCTAAATCTGATTTTAATATTGCTTTTTCTATTTCTTTTAATAAAGATTTTTCCCATGGTGTTATTACTAACATTCTTGGTTCTGGTGCTGATACATTAGCAACTTGATTTAATGGACATTGGCTTCCATAATAATCTACTTGAATTCTATCAAGCATTGTTGGGTTTGCTCTACCAGCTTTCATAGTTGATAAATCTGAATGTAAAACTGAAATAGTTTTTTGCATCTTTTCTTCTGCTACTTTAATAACATCTTTAATCATATTAACCTCCTATTTTTTAGATACTATTGTACCAATATTTTCACCTAACATGGCTCTTTTAATATTTCCATCAGCTTCAATACCGAATACTAATATTGGAATATTATTATCCATGCATAAAGTTGTAGCTGTTGTATCCATAACTTGTAATCCTTGTTCAATCACTTCCATATATGTTAGTGTATCATATTTTTTTGCATCTGAAAACTTATTTGGATCTTTGTCATATACACCATCAACATTTTTAGCTAATAAAATTACATCAGCTTCAATTTCTGCTGCTCTTAATGCCGCTGCAGTATCAGTTGAGAAATATGGATTTCCTGAACCAGCTCCAAAAATTACAACTCTACCTTTTTCTAAATGTCTTACTGCCCTTCTTCTTATAAATGGTTCAGCAATTTCCTTCATTTCTATTGCAGTCTGAACTCTTGTTTTAACTCCTATACCTTCTAGAGCATCTTGAAGTGCTAAAGCATTAATACAAGTAGCTAACATTCCCATATGGTCAGCTGTAGTTCTGTCCATTCCTTCACTGCTTCTACCACGCCAGATATTTCCCCCTCCTACAACAAGACCAACTTCTATGTCCATATCAACTATCTCTTTAACTTCTTTAGCTATTCTACTAATAGTATCAAAATCAAATCCAAATCCATTTGTACCTGATAATGCTTCACCTGAAATCTTTAACATAACTCTTTTATAGGTACACTTTTCCATTCTAATTCCTCCTGCATTCCTCAATTTATATCTTTAAAAAAGAGAGAACACTAAAGTGTTCTCTCTTGGCATTATTGTAATCCCATAGTCTTAGCTACTTCAGCAGCAAAGTCTTCTTCAACCTTTTCGATTCCTTCTCCTCTTTCAAATCTAGAGTATCTAGTTACTGTTATTGGAGAACCAACTTCTTTAGATTTTTCTTGAAGATATTTAGTTATGCTCTTATCTCCATCTTTAACCCATGCTTGATCTAAAAGACAAACTTCTTTGTAGTATTTTTGAATTCTTCCATTTACCATTTTTTCAACGATATTTTCTGGTTTTCCTTCATTTAATGCTTGAACTCTGTAGATTTCTTTTTCTTTTTCTAATGATTCGCTATCTACTTCTTCTTTGCTTAAGAATAATGGGTTTGCAGCAGCAACTTGCATACAAACTTCTCTTGCAACTTCTTCTAATATTTCGCTTTCAGTGTCACAAGCAACTTCTACCATAACACCGATTCTTCCACCACCGTGGATGTAGCTAGCAACAGCTCCTTTTTCGATGTTGAATTTAGCAAATCTTCTTACAGTCATGTTTTCACCTAACTTAGCTATTAAAGCAGTTAAAGTTTCTTGAACTGTAGCTTCTCCATCGAATTTTTCAGCTAATAATTCTTCAACGTTTGCAGCTGAAGTGTTAGCTACCATTTCTGCAACTTTGTCAGCGAAAGAAACAAACTCTTCGTTAGCAGCAACGAAGTCAGTTTCACAGTTAACTTCTACCATACCAGCAGTTTTCTTATCAGCTGAAACGAAAGTTTTAACTATACCTTCAGCAGCAACTCTACCAGCTTTTTTAGCAGCAGCAGCTAATCCTTTTTCTCTTAAGTACTCAACAGCTTTTTCTATATCTCCTTCTGTTTGTACTAAAGCTTTTTTGCAGTCCATCATCCCTGCTCCAGTCATTTCTCTTAATTCTTTAACTGATTTTGCAGTTATCATAATCAATTCCTCCTTAAAACATTAAATGTAAACCATTTTTCTTAGGGTAAAAGGTAAATGAAGTTAACTTCACCTACCTTTTTTCAAAAAATTACTCAGCTAATTGTTCGCCTTGTCTTCCTTCTATTATACCATCAGCAAGTTTAGCAGTTATTAATTTAACAGCTCTAATTGCATCATCATTTCCTGGTATTACGTAATCAACTTCTTCTGGATCACAGTTTGTATCAACTATAGCTACAACTGGGATTCCTAATATTTTAGCTTCTGAAATAGCATTCTTTTCTTTTCTTGGGTCAACAACGAACATTGCTCCAATATTGTTAACGTCTAAGTTAGTTATACCACCAAGGTTTTTTTGTAATTTTTCCATTTCACCTTTTAATTTTATAACTTCTTTCTTAGGTAATACATCGAAAGTTCCATCTTGTTCCATAGTTTCTAAAGCTTCTAATCTAGCAATTCTAGTTTTGATAGTTTTGAAGTTTGTTAACATTCCACCTAACCATCTATTGTTTACAAAGTGCATGTTTGATCTTATAGCTTCTTCTTGAATAGCTTCTTGAGCTTGTTTCTTAGTTCCAACGAAAAGAATGTCTTTTCCTTCTAAAGATACTTCTCTTATGAAGTTGTAAGCTTCTTCTACTTTTTTAACTGTTTTTTGAAGATCTATTATATATATTCCGTTTCTTTCTGTAAATATATAAGGAGCCATTTTAGGGTTCCATCTTCTTGTTTGGTGACCAAAGTGTACACCAGCTTCTAATAATTGTTTCATTGATATTACTGACATTTTTCTACCTCCTGGTTTTTACCTCCACTACTCGCATTGCTAAAAAGCTACTTGTTAAAACAAGCACCGACTTTTTAACTACAATAGTGTGTGTATTTTGTTACCTCTGATAGTATATCACAGCTACATATTTGTGGCAACATCTTTTTAAATAAAAGTTTTCATTATATTTTATACTGTTTTTCTACTTAATATGACATTTTACATTTTTTCTTTTAAAAAAAATACAGTTGCTACTAAAGTCAACTGCATTTTAACATTATCTTATTTTCTTTAACTCATCTAATAATTTAGGATTTAATATCTTTATATGAGTTCCCTTCATTCCTAAAGATCTTGATTCAATTACTCCAGCACTTTCAAACTTTCTTAATGCATTTACAATAACACTTCTAGTTATTCCAACTTTATCTGCAATTTTAGACGCAACTAATAATCCTTCTGTGCCTCCTAATTCATTAAAGATATGTTCTACTGCTTCTAGCTCTGAATATGATAATGTACCTATTGCTAATTGAACCACTGCCTTACTTCTAGCTTCTTCTTCAATTTCATTTTGTTGTCCTCTTAATATTTCCATACCAACTACTGTTGCACTATATTCAGCGATTACTAAATCATCATCATTAAACTCTTCACCAAATCTAGCTAAAAGTAGAGCTCCTAATCTTTCTCTATTTCCTAGTATAGGGACTATTGTTGATATCTTTTCTTCCATAGGACATTCACCAGCATCTTTAAAAACACAAGTGCCTTTTGACTTTGAATTTGCTACTGTTTCAGTAACATCTAAAATTTTGTCATTATACTCAACTGGTAATCTATTATCTGATAAAACATATGTTTTCATTATATCACATTCAAAATCTTTACAAAACGTATGCCCTAAAACTCTACCATACTTTTCAAGTATATAAACATTACATGATAATACATCACTTAAAAGTGCACATATATCATCAAATGAGACTGGATCCGTTCCTTTTTTTTGAAGAATCTGATTCAATCTTCTAGTTTTACTTAATAACGATGACATTTAATCATCCTCCTCATCCACCACTATCTTACTTCTTTGATACTATCACATTCAAAAATCTATTTCAACATTTTTAATACATATTCGACATTTTGGATATGATTTTATGTCATCGACTTTTTACTAATTTTCTTTTTCTTCTACTATCTTTATATTACCACAATCTGAATTAGAACATTGTGCATATTTACCTTTTGTTTTGCTATATTTCAATACCATGTAACTACCACATTCTTCACATTTATCTTTAACTGGCTCATTCCAACTTACAAAATCACACTCAGGATAATTAGAACATCCAAAGAACTTTTTACCTTTCTTACTTCTCTTTACAAGAACTTTTCCTCCACATTTAGGACAATCTACATCAAGCTCTTCAACTATGGGTTTTGCATTCTTACATTCTGGATATCCAGGACAAGCAAGAAAATCACCGTATCTTCCATGTTTAATCACCATCATTTTACCACATTTATCACATGGAATATCACTTACTTTATCTTCAATTACTACTTTAGATACTTCCTTTTCAGCTTTATCTATGGCAACTTTTAAAGGAGCAAAGAACTCTTCAACAACATTAGTCCAATATTCGCTACCTTCTTCAATATTATCTAATTTACCTTCCATAGCAGCTGTAAAATCAACATCAACTATTTGCTTAAAGTATTCAGAAAGAATATTATTTACTATAAATCCAAGCTCCGTTGCCATAAGATTTTTCTTTTCTCTTACTATATATTCTCTACTTAATAATGTAGAAATTGTTGGAACATAAGTACTTGGTCTTCCTATTCCCTTTTCTTCAAGTAGCTTTACAAATGATGCTTCAGTATATCTTGCTGGTGGTTGTGTAAAGTGTTGTTTCCCTTCTATGCTAGCAGGTTTTAATTCCTCACCCTCCTGTAATTCTGGTAAAACAACATCTTCTTCATCAGCTTCTGTTAAGTAATCATATATCTTCATAAATCCATCAAACTTTATTGTATTACCTGAAGCCTTAAATTTATAGCTTCCATTCATTATGTCTATGCTATTTGTACTTAATTCACATGAAGACATTTGGCTTGCTACAAATCTCTTCCATATTAATGAATACAATTTATATTGCTCTGGTGTCAAGCTAACTTTAGCTATTTCAGGAGTTATTTCTATATATGATGGTCTAATAGCTTCGTGGGCATCTTGTATATTCTTTTTGCTTTTATATACTCTAAGCTGCTCTGGCACATATTCATCACCATAATTATCCTTTATGAAATTTACGGCCTTTCCTTGAGCTTCCTCAGATATTCTTACAGAGTCTGTTCTCATGTAAGTTATAAGCCCTACAGTTCCATATCCCTTAACTTCTACACCTTCATATAATGCTTGTGCTATAGACATGGTTCTCTTAGTTATAAAATTTAATTTTTTAGAAGCATCTTGTTGTAGTGTACTAGTTGTAAATGGAGGTAATGGATTCTTCATCCTCTTCCCTTTCTTAACTGTCTTAACTACAAAGTTTCCTTGTTCTAAGTCATTAATAATCTTTTTAGCTTCTTCTTCATTTTTTATCTCAATTTTCTTTCCTTCATGCTGTGTAAGTCTAATAGGGAATTTCTTTCTTTCCTTCTTTAATGAACAATCAACAGTCCAGTATTCCTTAGGAATAAACGCTTTTATTTCTTCTTCTCTATCACATATAAGCTTTAAAGCAGCTGATTGCACTCTACCTGCACTTAATCCCCACTTTACATTTTTCCATAAAATTGGGCTTATTTCATAACCTACCAATCTATCTAAAATTCTTCTTGCCTGCTGTGCATCAACAAGATTTACATTTATCTTTCTAGCCTCTTTAATAGAAGCTTTAACAGCGGACTTGGTAATTTCATTAAATACTATTCTACAATTTTCCTCTTCTGATATTTTTAATATATATGCTAAATGCCAGGAAATTGCTTCCCCTTCACGATCAGGGTCCGTTGCCAGATATATCTTATCTGCTTTTTTAGCAGCTTTTCTTAATTTATCTATTAATTCACCTTTTCCCCTAATTGTTATATACTTTGGCGTAAAATTGTCTTCTATATCAACACCTAATTTACTCTTAGGTAAATCTCTTACATGTCCCATAGAAGCTTCGACTATGTAATTCTTGCCTAAATATTTACTGATAGTCTTTGCCTTTGCAGGTGATTCTACTATAACAAGATTTTGTCCCATATTTAATACTCCTAAAAAAATTACTAGGAGTTTGCACCCCCTTAAATCCTAACTTAACTTTGCATAATAATTGCCTGGAAGGCAAATAATTTCATTTTTATTTTGCATTTCAAATAATAACTCATATAAAGCTATCCTGTCAATATTTACACTTTCAAATATTTTATCAAAATGTATTGGTTCATTTTTTATAACTGTCATTATTAAATTTCTACTGTGGTTTTTTATTGTTTTTTCACTTTCTTTTTTAGTTACATTAAGAAAGGAATGTAAATCCTCTAAACCAGTAAAAATTCTCGCGCCATCTCTCAACAATTGATGACACCCCCTACTTGTGTTACTAAAAATTGATCCTGGAATAGCCATCACATCTTTTCCTTGTTCTAAAGCTAAATTTGCTGTAATTAAAGAACCGCTTTTCACTGATGCTTCAACAACGATAACACCACTACTCAGGCCGCTAATTATCCTATTTCTACGTGGAAAATTATAAGGCATCGGCTGCACTCCCATAGGAAATTCTGAAATTAACAATCCATTATTATATATTTCCTCATAAAGCTTTTTATTACTTTTAGGATATATTATATCTAATCCACAACCTAGGACTCCAATGGTTTTCCCACCACTTATAAGCACTTCTTTATGAGCTGCCGTATCTATGCCATAAGCTACCCCACTTACTACTCCATAACCTACCCGACAAATTTCTCTTGCCAGATATTTTGTAACATCTAATCCATATATACTACTCTTTCTTGAACCTACAACAGCAATCATATTATCGTAAGCTAAAGAAAGCTTACCTTTATAAAACAATATATAAGGTGGATTATCTATATTTCTTAGTTTTTCTGGATAGTGTTTTTCTGTTATTTTTACAATTTCAATAGAATTGTCATTTAAAGCTTTTAGAAAATTCATTTCATCTTCATATGAGTGCTCTTTAAATTTTACCTTATCTTTAAGGCTCATCATATCTGATTTAAGAATTTCATTAATATTATTATAAATATTTTCTTCATTATTATACATTTGTAATAATTTAAGCTTAATTTTATTGCTTATATTTGCTAATGCAAAGCGTATTTCATATTTATTCATATCTACCTCTATACGATTTCTCCAAAAATATTTTTTCTATACCCAAGGGCTTCAATTATATTATCTTCAGTTATCTTTTCTTCTTCTTGCAAATCTGCCATGGTTCTTGCTACCTTAATAATCTTTCCATAAGCTCTTAAAGAAATGCCATAACTCATATAACACTTTTCTAAAATTCTTCTTGCTTTGCTTGTAATACTACATAATCTATAGATATCCTTTCCAACTATTTCTGAATTATATCTATAATCTGTATCCTTCAAGCGATAACTTGCTCTCTCTATTGCTGAAAGAATCCTTTCTTTCATTTTTTCTGAGGTATATTTTTCATTGCCATTTAAAAGTTCCTCTGGTCGTACTCTTGGAATAAAGCATAATAAATCCATTCTATCTATTATTGCACTAGATAGCTTATTTATATATTTATGAATTTCCATTTCTGTACATTTGCATTTTTTTCCTTCAGTGCTCATCCAGTTTCCACAAGGACATGGATTACTAGCAGATATTAAAAGAAACTTACTTGGCAAGATAAACCTTTCATGTTGACGAGTTATGCTGATATAACCTTCTTCCATAGGCTTTCTCAACAGTTCTAAAATTTCTCTTTTATATTCTAAAATTTCATCTAAAAATAGTACTCCGTTATGGGCTAAAGTTATTTCTCCTAAGGTTAATTCTCTTCCTCCACCAATCAGTGCAGATTTTGTTATGGTATGATGAGGTGCTCTAAAAGGAATATCTAATGTTTCCATTTCCCTACTAAACCCTGCTATACTATATATTTTAGCAACTTCCATCTCTTCATTCTTAGTTAAAGGTGGTAGGATTGAAGTAATTGCATTTGCTAGCATGGTCTTACCTACACCTGGTGAACCAAACATATAGATATTGTGTCTACCAGCTGCAGCTATTTCCATTGCTCTCTTAGCTTCTAACTGACCTATAATTTCGCTATAATTTATTTTGCATTTACCTACCTTTTCTTTATGTATATTTTCTTTATAAGGTAATAAATCATCATTAGTTATGTAAGTTATTACTTGCTTTAAATTATTAAATGGATAAAAATTTCCTTCTCCATTTTCAGCAATTTCTCTTAAGTTTTCTAAGGGGAAAATAAAATTTCTCTTTTCTTTATTAACACCTTCTAATATTATAGGTAGTGCACCTTTTATTCCTTTTAAATCACCACTTAAAGAAAGCTCACCAAATATTATAAAATCATCTAATTCTTTATATTTTATCTGTCCAGAAGCCATTAATATTCCTATGGCTATAGGCAGG
>NZ_FR886619.1:46445-59317 GCF_000436575.1 Clostridium sp. CAG:265 | reverse complement strand
TAGGCAGGTCTAAAAATGTACCTCTCTTTCTAACATCCGCCGGTGCTAGATTTATTATTATCCGTCCTAAAGGAAAAGTATATCCAGAATTAACAATTGCTGCCCGAACCCTTTCCCTTGCTTCTTTTACAGATGTTTCAGGAAGCCCTACCATATGAAATGATGGTATACCTCGCATTATATCCACTTCAACATTTATCAGCACTCCATCTAAGCCATGATTAGTAGCACTATATATATTTATTGACATATTCATCACCCATCTTGATTATTGACAAAGTTTTTATTATTAAACCTATGATTTTTTGTATAATCAAAAGTAATATGTTAATGATTATAAATACAGAGGTGATGTCTTTATGCATTATAATAAAACTATTGGAAAATATGGCGAGACTATTGCAGCAGATTATCTCATTAATAATGGGTATAAAATATTAGATAGAAATTTTCAAACTAGATATGGTGAAGTAGATATTATTGGTGTAAAAGATGACTTAATAATATTTTTCGAAGTAAAAAGCAGGTATACTAATTCTTTTGGTACTCCATTAGAATCAGTTACCTGCCACAAAAAAGGAAAGATAGTTTCAATTTCTTCATATTATATATATGTAAATAATTTATATGATTACAATATAAGATATGATGTTATAGAAATTATTTTTAATCATTTAAATGATACATATAAAATAAATCATTTAATAGATGCTTTTAGAACTTATTAACATCCTAGTATATTTTTTAAGAAAGACCTTCTATGTATTTCACATGGTCCATATTCTTTTATTGCTTCAATATGCTTGCTACTACCATAGCCTACATTACATTCAAAACCATAGCATGGATATTTCTCAGCGTATTCCTTCATTAAATTATCTCTGTACACCTTTGCCACAATTGAAGCCGCTGCTATAGATGCAGACTTAGTATCACCTTTGATAACAGCTTTATTATCTATTTCTAGACCCTTCACAGCATATCCATCTGATAATACCAACTCTGGTTTTATCTTTAAAGAATTACATGCTTCTAAGAAAATTTCATTATTGCATACACCTATACCTTTGTCATCAATTTCTTTTGATGTCCTATAAGCAACCTTATAAGCAAGGGCTTTTTCTTTTATTACTATACTTAGTTCTTCACGTTTCTTTTCGCTTAATTTCTTTGAATCATTTAATTCAAGAATAAGAGCATCGTCAAGAACATTTAAATCCAAGATTACTGCGCAAGAAACTATAGGCCCAGCAAGAGGTCCTCTTCCTACTTCATCTACTCCAGCTATAACATTATAATTTCCAAAAGATTTGTCAAAATCATACATAGCTCTTATACGTTTCTTTTCACTGTCAAACTTTTCTTTATCTTTAATTATTTTAGCACCTAAAGAAGATACATTTTTTCTTGTATCAGCCGTAAGTATTGATACAATTTTTTCATAGTCACTGCTATTATACAACTCTTTAAAGTCTATCTTGCTTATTTCCTCTTTTATTACTTTAAAACTTAATTTAGATATATCATCAGCTAATAGATTCATATTAAACTTCTCCTTCATTTTCTTCGTCTAATACATCATCTACTCTTTCTAAAGATATATTACCTATCTTTCCACCTCTAAATTCATCTAATAAAATAACAGCAATTCTATTGTAATCTATATGTCCACCAGACATTAGACAACCTCTTTTTCTTGCTATTGAATCTAAAGTATCTAGTGGATCTTCAAAGACTCTTTCAATCTTATATCTTGCTATTAATTCATCTGCATAATACTTTTGAAGTCTTTCAACTAATTTATATGAAAGTTCTTCTGTGTCCATTATTTCATCTTTAATTGCTCCTGTAAAAGCTAAGTTCAATGCAGTTCTTTCATCTTCAAACTTTGGCCAAAGAACTCCTGGTGTATCTAACAATTCTATACCTAAAGGAGTCTTAATCCACTGTTTACTTTTAGTTACCCCTGGTCTGTCACCAGTTTTAGCTATATTATTCTTTGCCATCTTGTTAATGAAGGTAGACTTACCTACATTAGGTATCCCTACTACCATTACTCTTATTACTACGTTTACTAATCCTTTTGCCTTGTATCTTTCAAGCTTTTCTTTTAGTAATTCTTCAAGTGCTGGCTTTATTTGATTTAATCCTTTGCCCTTTAGACAATTAACTTCAATGGCTTTAACATTCTCCTTAGATAATTCTTTCATCCATTCTCTTGTAACACAATTTTCTGTTAAATCGCTCTTGTTTAATAATATAAGTCTTGGTTTATTTCCACAAAGCTTTTCTATATCGGGATTAGCAGAACTTCTTGGTATTCTGGCATCTCTAATTTCTATAATTGCTTCTACAAGTTTTAAATTTTCCTTAATTTCTCTTTGAGTCTTTCTCATATGACCTGGAAACCAGTTTATCGTTGTCGTAGCCACTACACTTCACCTCTTTTTTAATATATATTTATATTGTTAACAAATTTATGTATTTTAATTTACCATAAAACAAAAGGGACTTATAACTAAGTCCCTTAATATCTTTATTAACTTATAATTATCTAGTTAATAATTCCTTAACTTTAGCAGCCTTACCTACTCTATCTCTTAAGTAGAATAACTTAGCTCTTCTTACTTTACCTCTTCTTGTTATTTCCATCTTTTCGATGATTGGAGAGTTAACTGGGAAAGTTCTTTCAACTCCAACTCCGTAAGCTAATCTTCTTACTGTGAAAGTTTCTCTTAATCCACCGTTTTGTCTCTTAATAACAGTTCCCTCGAACATTTGTATTCTTTCTCTGTTACCTTCTTTGATTTTAACGTGTAACTTAACTGTATCTCCAATTCTGAAGTTTGGTAAGTCATTTCTCATTTGTTCTGCTTCAATAGCTCTTAATATTTCGTTCATAGTGCATTCCCTCCTAATTGATAATTGACGTTCTTAACAAATTTTGTTCTTGACAGCGGAACGCCCGTACTAGCACGAAACTTATTCTAACATAATTAAAATTATATTTCAAGCAATTATTTTTTTAATTTTAAAATCTTTTTATCTTCTTTTGTTAGCTCAACTTTTTCATAAAGATCAGGCCTTCTTTCCTTAGTAATCAAAAGAGATTGAAGTCTTCTCCACTTCCTTATATTTTCATGATGACCTGAAATTAATACATCAGGTATCCTTTCTCCTTCAAAAACTTCTGGTCTGGTATATTGAGGATATTCTAAAAGGCCATCTGAAAAAGATTCGTCTTCATGACTTTCAGATTTATTTAAAACACCAGGTACAAGCCTTACAATAGAATCAATAACAGGAATTGCTGCCACTTCTCCTCCTGTAAGTACAAAGTCTCCTAGTGAAATCTGCATATCCACTTCTTTAAAAGCTCTTTCATCAATACCTTCATAATGCCCACATAAGAAAATAAGATTTTCTTCTTGAGATAGCTCCTTCGCAAGAGACTGATTCATAGTTTTTCCTTTAGGTCCAAGAAAAATTACTTTTCCCTTATTTTCCTTCTTACATGCTCTTATGGCATCAACCACCGGCTGAGCTTGCATAACCATTCCAGCTCCGCCTCCATAAGGGTAATCATCAACTTTTTTATGTTTATTATTAGTATAATCTCTTATATTCACAGCTTCTATATCAATAATGCCCTTACCTTGTGCCTTGCCTATTATACTATGATTAAATATGTCAAACATTTCTGGAAAGAGAGTCAATATATTAATCTTCATCCATCCATTCTCCTACTGGTCTTATGATAATTTTTCTTTCATCTATATTGATATCTGTAACTATAGATTTTAATACTGGTATTAAAAGTTCCTTAGGCTTTCTTATCCAGTATACATCATTGTTCTTAGTTTGAATAACATCATAAATTTGTCCTAATTCTTTTCCTTCTATATCAAAAACTGTACATTCTCTTAAGTCTGCAATGAAATAGCAGTCCTCTTCTAATTCTACTGCATCTTCTCTATGTATTTCCATAAATTTATTTTTTAGTCTTTCAGCCTCTTCTATTCTATCAATACCTTCTAACTTTACTATTACTCTGTCTTTTTGGAACTTACAGCCTTCAACAGCTATATTTTTTCCATCTATAATAACATATTCTAAATCCTTAAATCTTTTAGGATTATCAGTTAATGCTATAACCTTTACTTCTCCCTTTAATCCATGAGTGTTAGCAATCTTTCCAACCTTCAATAATTGACTCATCTCTTCACCTCGTATGTATATTTATTACTATATTATTTATATCAAACTTTTATATAAAAATCAAAAAATAATTATTTAAATAAAGCAAAAAAGAGCTAGGAAATCCTAGCTCTTGTCATCTAATATTTCAACGACTATTTTTTTATCTACATTTAGTGACGCTGCCTTGACAACAGTTCTAATAGCTTTTGCTACTTTTCCCTGCTTGCCTATGACTTTGCCCATATCTTCTGGAGCAACCCTTAATTCAAGAACTACTGATTGCTCACCCTGAACCTCATTTACATGAACTTCACTAGGGTTATCCACTACGGATTTAGCAATTACTTGTACTAACTCTTTCATAAGGTTTATAGCTAATAAAATCAGCTATAAATTCACCTCCAAAAAATTATTTGTTGATACCTACTGTGTTGAATAATCTCTTAACTACATCTGTAGGTTGAGCTCCGTTAGCTATCCACTTTGTAGCTTTTTCTTCGTTGATTTTTATTTCAGCTGGTTGAGCAACTGGGTTGTAGTATCCGATTTCTTCGATGAATCTACCATCTCTTGGAGATCTTGAATCAGCAACAACAACTCTGTAGAAAGGAGCTTTCTTAGCACCCATTCTTCTTAATCTTATTTTAACTGCCATTATTATTTCACCTCCCTTAAAGTATACTATTTATTTCTTAAAAAGGTAACTTTCCAAATAATCCTTTTTTACCAGGTTTTTTGGTTAATGATTTAAACTGTTTCATTTGTTTTCTCATCATATCATGACCTTTTATAAGCTTATTAACTGCTTGAAGCGATGTTCCTGAACCCTGGGCAATTCTCTTCTTTCTGGTAGAAGATCCAACAATAAGTTTTGGATTTTTTCTTTCTTTTGCTGTCATTGATTGAATTATTGCTTTAACTTTAGCTAACTCTTTTTCTCCTGCAGCAAAATCAATATCCTTCATTTCCTTAGGCATTCCAGGTATCATTTCCATAATCTTATTTAATGGTCCGAGTTTTTTCATTTGTTCAAGTGCTGTTAGATAATCATCATATGTAAAATCATTTTCTAACATCTTTTGACTTAACTCAGTAGCTTCTTTTTCATCTATGGCTTCCTGTGCTTTTTCTATTAAAGAAAGAACATCTCCCATACCAAGTATTCTTGAAGCCATTCTATCTGGATGAAAGACTTCAAAGTCATTCATCTTTTCTCCAACTCCAATAAACTTAATTGGCTTTTGGATTATTTCTCTTATTGAAAGTGCAGCTCCACCTCTTGTATCACCATCAAGCTTTGTTAAAACAACTCCACTTATATCTAATGCTTCATTAAAAGTTTCTGCTACATTTACAGCATCTTGTCCTGTCATTGAGTCAACTACTAGTAGAATTTCATTTGGATCTACGGCAACTTTCACATCTTTAAGCTCAGTCATTAATTCTTCATCAATATGAAGACGTCCTGCTGTATCTATTATTACAACGTTCAAGCTATTTTCTCTAGCATATTTAATACCTTCTTTAGCTATTTCCACTGGGCTTACTTTATCACCCATTTGAAAAACTGGAACGTCAATTTGCTTACCTACAATTTCTAATTGCTTAATAGCTGCTGGTCTATATATATCACATGCAACTAATAGTGGTCTTTTATTATAATTCTTTCTAAGTTGAAGTGCCAGCTTACCAGTCATTGTAGTTTTTCCAGCCCCTTGTAAACCAGCCATCATAATAACTGTTGGCCCTACACCACTGAAGTCAATTTCGCTTTTGCTTCCACCCATAAGAGTTGTAAGTTCATCATTTACTATTTTAATAACTTGTTGAGCTGGTGTCAGACTTTCTAACACTTCACTACCAACACATTTTTCACTAACATTTTTAACAAACTTTTTAACTACTTTAAAGTTTACGTCAGCTTCTAATAGCGCAAGCTTTACCTCTCTCATGGCTTCCTTTATATCTTTTTCACCAAGCTTCCCTTTACCTCTAAGCTTCTTAAATGTTTCCTGTAGCTTCTCGCCTAAACCTTCAAAAGCCATGTTTAAACCCTCCTAGTCTATAAATTAAATAAGATATCCTTGTATTCTTCTAAATCATTTTCCTCTATAGAATACTTATTTTTCATATCATTTAACAAAGATTCAATCACTGATTCTCTTTCTAATGATTTTTTAAGCAAATTTAATTTATCTTCATAGGATAGAATTTGTTTATAACATCTTTTTATAAGGTCATGTATTGCTTGACGACTAGTATTATTTAGCTCTGCTATTTCAGCAAGAGATAAATCATCATTATAATAAAGTTCCATGATATTCTTTTGTTTTTCTGTTAATAATGGACTGTATATATCCATCAGTAAAGAAATCTCAACTCTATCTTCCATCTGCAATCACCTTACCTACCTCTGAAATTTTATCAAAGAAAATCACCTGTGTCAAGTATTTTCACTTAACACTTTGTATTTTTTTGTTGAATACGTTAAAACCGCATAAATAAAGGTGTTAAAGCACATTTTCTTTCTCTACGAGATAAAAATTTTCTTAATCTAATAAAATAAATATATAATAAACTTCACCATTCATCAATATTTTTTTGCTTATTGACAATTATAACTTTGAAGAAACTCCTAAGAGTTTCCTCTAAAATTTACAATTCATAATTAATTAGAATAATGCTTCAACAAAGCTTTCTGCATCAAATTCTTGTAAATCTTCTACTCCTTCTCCAACACCTATATATCTTACAGGCATTTTTAGTGTATTCTTGATAGATATTACTATACCACCTTTAGCTGTACCATCAAGTTTAGTAAGAATTATACCATCTATTGGACACACATCTGAAAATTGCTTTGCTTGCATTACAGCATTTTGACCTGTAGTTGCATCAAGAACTAATAGTGTTTCTTTTTTAGCATCACTAAGTTCTCTATCAATTATTCTATTTATCTTACCTAACTCATCCATAAGATTCTTTTTATTATGAAGTCTTCCTGCAGTATCACAAATTAATAAATCTACATTTCTTGACTTTGAAGCATTTATTGCATCAAAAACTACGGCTGCTGGATCAGAACCTTCTTCATGTTTTACAATATCTACATTGGCTCTTTCACTCCATACTACTAGCTGATCTATTGCCCCTGCTCTAAAAGTGTCAGCAGCTGCTAATAATACCTTCTTTCCTTCAGCTTTATTTTTTGCAGCAAGCTTTCCTATGCTAGTAGTCTTTCCTACACCATTTACGCCTATTACAAGCATCACTTCTTTTTTACTAACAAATGTCTCTTCTTTCTCATTATCATTTTCAGTCATAATTTCAAGAATTACTTCCTTCAATGCTGGTCTTACTAGTTCCACATCATTGATTTTTTCTTTTCTAATTTTATCTTTTAATCTATCAATAATCTCCACAGTAGTATCCATGCCGATATCAGCCATTATTAATATTTCTTCTAATTCTTCATATAGATCTTCATCAATTGTTATAGCTAGTTTTAATGTTTCATTAATCTTATCTGTTAAAACATTTTTTGTTTTAGTTAATCCATTTTTTAAGTTATTAAATAATTTTCCAAACATAATTATCCTCCTACTCTTTATCTAAATCTACTGATACCACTTTAGATACACCTTTTTCTTCCATTGTGACACCATACATAACATCGCCAGCTTCCATTGTTCCCTTTCTATGTGTTATAACAATAAACTGAACATTTTTTGAGAACTTCTTTAAAAACTCTGCATATCTATATACATTAGCATCATCCAATGCTGCTTCTATTTCATCTAAGATACAAAATGGTGTTGGTTTCATCTTTAATATGGCAAATAATAAAGCTATTGCTGAAAGAACCTTTTCACCTCCAGACATTAAGTTTATATTTTGCAACTTCTTACCTGCTGGCTGAACATTTATGATTATATTAGATTTTAATACATCCCCATCTTCTAAAGTAAGTTCTGCAGTTCCACCATTAAATAGTTCCTTAAAAGTCTCTTCAAAGTTTTCATTTAAAATCTTAAAGTTTTCCTCAAATAACTCTCTCATTTTAATGGTCATTTCATCTATCACAGATTGTAATTCTTCTTTGGCTTTCTCTAAATCCTCTTCTTGTGTGGACATAAATTGATATTTTTCACAAACTTCATCATATTCCATAATAGATGATAAATTTACAATTCCAAGTGCTGCTATTTTATTCTTTAATTTATAGACCGTATCCTTTACAGAGTTTATATTGTCTATCTTTACAGCAATATCTTCTGCTTCAGCAAGTGTAAGTTCTAATTCAGAGTTAAGCTTATTTAATAATGCTTCCTGCTCACTTTCTATTTTAGCATTTTGAATAGCTTTCTTATTCATTTCGTTTTCATGAACTTTTATCTCATCAACAAATAAATTGTATTCTGCTTGTTTAGATTTTTGCTTTTCCTTTAAATCTATTCTTTTTACTTCATCTTCTTTAAATACATTTTCCAATTCTGATAATCTTTCACTCAGATTATCTATTGTATGTTTTTTATTTTCAATTCCTTCTTCAAGAATAGCAATATTCTCTAAATTAGATTTTATTTCCTCATCTAAAATTAAAATTTTCTCTTTAGTTTCTTCTATTTCTAAATTTTTATCATAAAGTTCTCTCTTATCACCTTCAAGACTTTCATCTAGAGCCGCTTTTAATACTCTTATATCTGTATAAGAACTTCTGATATTTTCTAGCCTAACTCTCCTATTTTCCAGTTCCTTATCTAAACTTTTAATTTTTTCTTGCCCTTCTTTATTTCTATTCTCTAAGGTATTTAATTCATTAGTTTTAACTTCCAATCTATCATTTAACACTTTAAAACCTTCAGTAAATCTCTCCAATTCTTCATTGCTAAACTTAATAGATTTTTTTACCTTATCCACCTCATTGATTAGAATTTTTACATCTCCATCTAGCACTGTTAAATCAATATTTTTTTGATGAATTTCTTCTCTCTTATTTAATATTTCTTCATCTATATTCTTAATTTTCTTCTTAATTTCTTCAAATACTGTCTTTTCTGATTTTAAATCATTTTTTTGCTTTTCTAAGAAAAGAGCTAATTCATCTATTTCTCTCTTTCTTCCCAAAAGATTACTATTCTTTCCTTGGATACTCCCTCCAGTAAGTGCTCCACCAGGATTTATAAATTCCCCTGATAATGTAACAATTTTATAATTATGCTGTCCCATCTTTGAAATAGCTAAAGCAGCATCCATATCCTTAGAAATAAGTGTTCTTCCTAACGAGTAATCCATTATATCTTTATATTTTTCATCAAAAGTTATTAAATCAGAAGCAATTCCTAAATATCCATCATAATTTCTCACATTATTAGGAAGTGTAATTCTTCTACCTTTAATAATATTTAACGGAAGAAATGTAGCTCTTCCTAATCCCCTTGTCTTTAAAAATCCTATAAGTTTTTTAGCATCATCTTCGTTTTTTGTAATAACATTCGATATGGCAGCTCCTAAAGCAACTTCAATGGCTATCTCATATTGTTGTTCCACCTTAAAACTTTCACCAACAACATTTATTTCATTGATACCACTTATTCTACCAGCATTAACATGCTCCATTAAATTCTTAACAGTTCTATTATATCCCTCATAATGCTTTTCTAAATTATTTAAAATATTATGTCTAGCTTCTGTTTCATTTATCTTTTTTGTTAATAAATTAATTTTCTTTTCTTGTCCACTTAAATTATGATATTCATGAGATATTGCTTTTTTTAAGCTTATCCCCTCTTCTTGTAATTTCTTAATATTTTCTCTTGTTTCTTTAATATTTTCCTCTAACTCTTTAATAGTTCCTTTATTTACAGATAAATTACGTTCAAAATTTGCAATATTAGCTTTAATATTTCTTTGTTTTTCTTCATTATTTTCTAAATCTTTTCTTAAAGAAACAATTGAGTTATTCAAATTAGAATTTCTTGAAATATTATTAATTTCTTCACTTTTTAATCCAGAAATTTCCATTTCAAAATTTCTTATTTCATTATTAATTTCATTTATAGAACTATCTATCTCATTTAATTCATTTAATTTATTATTTTTTTCTTCTTCTTTAGATGAAAGCTTCTTTTCTAACTCTTCTTTTGCAGACTCTAAATCTGTAACCTTTATCTTTAAAGTATTAATTTCTTCTTCAACCTTCAGGATCATATTTTTGAAATTTTGCACTCTTTCATTAAAAAGACTTACCTCTTTTTCATTTTGGTTTACTTCTTCTCTGCCTTTATAATACTCATCTTTTTCCTTTGCATTTTTTTCTTCTAAAGATTCAATTTCTTTTGCTAAAGAAATTAAATTTTCCTTAAATCTATCTAGAATTTCTCTTTTAGCACTTATTTCTTTTTCTTTTTCTTCTAATTGATTTGATACTTGCTCATAATCTTTTTTTATCTGTTCAATATTATGGACAAGTAGAGATACTTCCTTAACTCTTAGCTCTTCTGCCAATTCTCTATACTCTAAAGCTTTTTCCTTTTCCATTCTTAATGGCTCAAGTCTTTCTTCATAAGTAGCAATAATATCTCTTATTCTTACAAGATTATTATCAGTATTATCTAATCTTTTTTCTGCCTCTTCTTTTCTAGACTTATACTTAACTATTCCAGCCGCCTCTTCTAAAAGTGCTCTTCTATCTTCAGCTTTTCCACTTAAAATGGCATCTATTTTTCCCTGTCCAATTATTGAATATCCTTCCTTACCTATACCTGTATCCATAAAAAGCTCAGTAATATCTTTTAATCTACACTTTTGATTATTAATTAAGTACTCTGTTTCTCCAGACCTAAATATTCTTCTTGTTACTGTAACTTCATTATAATCAGTTTGTAGAGTACCATCAGAATTATCTAAAGTAATAGAAACCTGTGCAAGGCCTAGAGGCTTTCTAAATTGAGTTCCTGCAAAAATTACATCCTCCATTTTCCCCCCTCTAAGGCTCTTAACACTTTGTTCTCCTAGCACCCATCTTACTGAGTCAGATATATTACTTTTACCACTACCATTAGGACCAACTACAGCAGTTACGCCTTTTTTAAATTCCAGCTCTGTTTTATCTGCAAAAGACTTAAACCCACGCACTTCCAACGACTTTAAAAACATGACTTCACCCCTTTTTTACTACATAAGTACTGGAATCAATCCTAAAATAAAAGAAATTAACATAAATACAGATATAGCATATATCATTTTTTCTCTTGTCTTCTTTTTCATTTATATATCACTCCATATTTAGATTTTAAATTCTTCAACCTTTTCTATAACCGTTACTCTAACTCTGCCCCTCTTTATCTTATCAACTGTTTTCACATATACTTTACCATGTCTATTTTCTTTAAATTTATTAAAATATTGCTTTTTGTTGCAATATAATTTGCTAACATCTTTTGAATTTATCTCAATTATTATGTCACTTTTCTCATTAATCTTTTTCTTTATATTTTCACAAATTAATGATCCTTCAACTAGCTCTCTAAAAGCTGGATGGAATGGTCCTGCTACTACATCTTTTCCTTCAGCTATGGTATCGGTTGGCTGAAGTCCTATTCTGATAACCTTAACCTTAGCTTCATTATATAGCTTCAACATTTCTCTTGAAACTTTCACAGCCATTTCAAGTGAATAAGGCTTATACTCACCTCTATTGTACATTATCTCCATAGGAGTATCCTTAATGACTAATGCCGGATAAATTCTTGCTATATCTGGCTTCATTTCTATGGATTTTTTAATAGTTACTAAATCAATTTCTTTTGTATCTCCCGGAAGTCCAGGCATTATCTGATGTCCTAAGGTAAATCCTTCTTCCTTTATAAGTCTGGATGCATTTTCAACATCATTAACACTATGACCTCTTCCTGCTAATCTTAAAACATTATCATCTAATGATTGTACTCCTAATTCTATTATATCAACTTTAAACTCTTTTAAATAGTTTAATATGTACCCATTAATTGCATCTGGTCTTGTAGATAACCTTATCTTATGAATAAATCCCTTATCTTTATATTCTCTTGCTACAGCTAAAAGTTCCTTTTGTTTTGCTACTGGAATCGCTGTAAAAGTTCCTCCAAAAAATGATACTTCTATTATAGAATTCTTAGTATCCATAGTATCTAAATAACTATTTATTTTTTCTCTTACATCATTTGCTGTTACTTCATCATAAACACCTGCAATTCTGTCTTGATTACAAAATACACATTGATGTGGACATCCTTGATGTGAGATAAATATCGGTATTATATAATAATTCTTACTCATTGTTCTTCTCCATTTGTTTCAATGCTATTTTAGCTGCATCCTGTTCTGACTCTTTTTTACTGTAGCCTTCACCGCTTGATATTTCCTTATTATCTATAATAAGCTTTGTATAGAATTTTCTTCTATGGGGTGGCCCTTCAAATTTAATTAACTCATAAACTATAGATATTTCCCCATTCTTTTGAAGGTATTCTTGCAACCTAGTTTTATAATCTAAAATTATATCATTATTAATAGCCTTTTCTATTATAGTTTTAAATGCACCTATAATATAATCCTTAGCATATTCCAAACCTTTATCTAAATATATTGCCGCTATTAAAGCCTCAACAGCATCTGCTATTAAAGACACT
>NZ_FR886619.1:22261-46404 GCF_000436575.1 Clostridium sp. CAG:265 | reverse complement strand
CTTTCACGACCTCCTGTAAGCTCTTCACCTTTACTCATTCTTAAGTGATTTCCTAAATCTAAAGATTTTCCTATTTCATATAAAGAGTTTTCACAAACGATTAAACTTCTAATTTTTGTAAGCTGTCCTTCACTTTTATCTTTAAAGTTTAAGAATAGATACTCCGTAATGGTAAGCTGAAGTATTGAATCTCCTAAAAACTCAAATCGTTCATTGTACTCTTCTTCCCTATGCTGATTTGCATATGAAGAATGGGTTAATGCTGTTACTAATAATTTAGGTTCATTAAATTTTATTCCAATAATCTTTTGAACCTCTTCTATATATTCTTTCATTTCAACAACTCCTCCAAGTTTATTCTTCAACTTGCTTCCGTTATAAACAAATTCAAGAATAAACTATACTTAGCCTCATTTTTTCGTAATTTATTTAAATATATCATAAAATCCCGCAAATACTGCGGGATTTTATTTATTCCTCAACATGTGCCTTAATAAATTTAACTACATCACCAACAGTAACGAACTTTTCCGCTTCATCATCTGGTATTTCCATATCAAGTTCATCTTCTAAAGCCATTATCAGCTCAACTATATCTAATGAATCTGCATTTAAATCATCAATAAATGCTGATTCCATAGTAATTTCATTTTCATTTATGCTTAATTTATCTGCTATTAAAGCTTTTACCTTTTCAAACATAACTTCACCTCCTCACTATGCCCATTTAGATAATATTATATATTATAACATACGTCAATATACACTATAAAATTTATCTTATCACCATAAACTACTTAATTTTATATATTTTCTTTTATTTTGTCTAAAACTTTATTATCGTAAAATATTTTTGCTTGCTTTATAGCACTTTTAAAAGCTCTAGCATCTGAACTTCCGTGAGCCTTTATACAAATACCATCTACTCCTAAGAAAGGCGCTCCACCATATTCTTTATAATCAAATCGCTTTGCTATATTATTAAATACAGGCTTTAATAATACTGCTCCTATTTTGGAAACAATACCTGATGCCATCACTTCTTCTTTTATTACTTTCATAATTGTAGATGCAGTACCTTCATACATCTTAAGTATTGTATTACCAGCAAAACCATCACATACTATTACGTTAACATCACCTTTTGTTATCTCTCTTGGTTCTATATTACCAACAAAATTTAATTTTTCTTCTGATAAAAGTTTAAATGACTCTTTTGTGAGATCATTTCCCTTTTCTGCTTCTTCACCTATATTTACTAATCCTACTGAAGGATTTTCTCCATTTAAAACACCTTTATAGTATTCCTTTCCCATATGTGCAAATTGAACAAGGTATTCTGGCTTGCTATCAACATTAGCTCCAGCATCAACTATTATGAAACTTCCATTCTTCCCTGGCATAACAGGAGCTAATGCTGGCCTTTTAATCCCCTTTATCCTTCCCACAATGAAAGTACACCCTGCTAAGAATGCCCCCGTACTACCAGCTGAAATTACTGCATCACAAATTCCTTCTTTAACTAAGTTTAAAGCTTTACAAAGGCTTGAATCTTTTTTTCTTCTAACTGCCATTACAGGATGTTCATTAGTAGTGATTACTTCCTTAGCATCAATAACAATAATATTATTACCACTATAGTTATTTTTAGCAATTTCCTTTTTAATAGACTCTTCCGGACCAGTTATATAAAATTCTATATCCTTAAATTCCTCTAGAGCCTTTATAACTCCTGAGACAATTTCTGCTGGTGCATTATCGCCACCCATTCCATCTATAGCTATCTTCATCATTCTCACTCCTTTAAAAAAATTCTGTATATAAAGAAAAGAAAGTCATAAGACTTTCTTTCTATTGTTCAGTTGAAGCAACAACTTCTTTACCTTTGTAGAATCCACAGTTTTTACAAACTCTGTGAGCCATTTTCATTTCGTGGCATTGTGGACATTCAACTATTCCTGGTAAGCTTAACTTAAAAGTTTGAGCTCTTCTAGAATCTCTTTTTGCTCTATATGTCTTTCTAGCTGGATTTCCCATTATTACACCTCCTTATTCCCCAAACAACTCCCTAAGCTTTGCAAGCCTAATATCTACATCAAAATTATCACATTGACACTCTTTAACATTTTTATTAGTTCCACATTGTGAACACAGACCTTTACAGTCTTCCTTACAAAGTCTTTTGATAGGTAAGGTTGAAATAATACAATTTTCTACGATTTGGATGATATCCAATGTATCATCCTCTACAAAAATAAGTTCTTCATCATCTTGAAGTTCTTTACTTTTTGTAAACCTTTCTTCTATATCAACATCTATTGGATAGATAAAGGTGTCTAAACATCTTGAACATGTAAGTTCTAAATTTGTTTTAATATGAGCCTTTAATTCAAGAATTTCATCTTTTGAATTAACTTGGCCATTTACATCAACCATGGAAACTGCTTTAATTTCCTCACCTTCAAATTTTACAGGTTGGAATTCAAATGATAACTTAATTTCTTTATTTCTACTTCCTTTAGCAAGTAAATCTGAAAATTTTATAATCATAATCTTAACTCTGGATTATATCTCCTCATATTAAACGTATTTAATATATTGTGCCTAGCACAGCTCGAGCAAAGCAGCTTTTTCACTCCTTAGATTTATTGTTTGAGCCATTTATCGCTCAAACACAATTTATTATATAAAGTGTGTCTATAAAAGTCAAGCAATTTATTATTACTTTTTAATTAACTCCAAAGTATCTCTTGCAATTACTAATTCTTCATTAGTTGGAATAACAAATGCTTTAACATTACATCCAGCTTTTGAAATTTCTCTTATCTTACCTCTTACATTATTAGCTTCTTTATCTATTTCTACTCCTAAGAACTCTAATCCTTCTAAGCATTTTTCTCTAGTTTCTGGTCCATTTTCTCCAACACCAGCTGTAAATACTATAGCATCAACACCACCCATAGCTGCTGCGTATGCACCTATTGTAGTTCTTATTTTGTATTCAAATATTCTAAGGGCTAACTGAGCTCTTCTATTACCTTTGTTAAATGCAGCATCTTCGATATCTCTGAAATCTGAACTGATTCCTGATATACCTAATACTCCTGATTTTTTATTTAGTAAATCATTTACTTCATCTACTGATAACCCTTCTTCTTTCATTAAGAAAGTAACTATAGCAGGATCGATGTTACCACATCTTGTTCCCATTGCTACACCTTCAAGCGGAGTGAATCCCATTGAAGTATCAACAGATACACCATTTTTAACAGCACATAAACTTGCACCATTTCCTAAGTGGCATGTGATTATTTTTAAATCTTTTATATCTCTTCCCATAACTTCTGCACAAGTTTGAGAAACATACTTATGAGACGTTCCATGGAAACCATATTTTCTTATTCCATCTTTCTCATAAAGTTCATATGGTAATGCATAAAGGTATGCATCTTCTGGCATTGTTCCGTGGAAAGCAGTATCAAATACAGCTACCATTGGAGTGTTTGGCATTAATTCTTCACATGCCTTTATACCTATCATGTTTGCTGGATTATGTAATGGAGCTAATTTAAAACATTCTTCTATGTTAGCTTTAACTTCATCATTAATAACTACAGATTCTTTATATTTTTCTCCACCATGAACTACTCTGTGTCCAACAGCTGAAATTTCATCCATTGACTTGATAACACCATTATTTTCATCAACTAAAGCTTCTAAAACTAATCTGATAGCATCTTTGTGATCTTTCATTTCTTCTTTAACGATATATTTATCTTTTCCTTCAACCTTTTGAGTTAAAACAGAACCTTCAATTCCTATTCTTTCAACTAACCCTTGAGCTAATGCTTCTTCATTCACCATATCGATTAATTGATACTTTAATGAAGAACTTCCACAATTTATAACTAATACCTTCATAAAAAACACCTCACTATAAATGTCTATAAATTTTTTTAATACTATAAAATGCCTTGTGCTTTGAACATTTATCTATATTATTTTGCTTGAGCTTGAACTGCTGTTAGTGCTACAACGTTAACAATATCATCTACATTGCATCCTCTTGATAAATCATTAATAGGCTTAGCAAATCCTTGACACATTGGTCCAATAGCTTCTGCTCCTGCAAATCTTTGAACTAATTTATATCCAATATTTCCAGCTTGTAAATCTGGGAATACTAATACGTTTGCTTTTCCAGCAACAGGGCTATTTGGAGCCTTTTGTGCAGCTACGCTTGGTACTATAGCAGCATCTAATTGTAATTCACCATCAATTAATAAGTCTGGTCTTAATTCTTTAGCTAATTCTGTAGCTTTTCTTACTTTGTCAACCATTTCATGATCAGCACTTCCCATTGTTGAGAATGATAACATCGCAACTCTTGGTTCTACCTTACAAAGATTCTTAGCTGTATCTGCTGTAGCTATTGCTATTGCTGCTAATTGTTCATATGTAGGGTTTGGATTAACAGCACAATCTGAGAATAATAACATTCCTTGTTCACCATAAACTGAACCTGGAACCATCATTATAAAGAAACTTGATACAACAGAAACACCTGGTGTAGTCTTTATAATTTGTAGACCTGGTCTTAATAGATCTCCAGTAGTATGAACTGCTCCTGAAACCATTCCATCAGCATCATCTAACTTAACCATCATTGTACCAAAGTATAATGGATCTCTAACAATTTTGTCAGCCTTTTCAATTGTCATGCCTTTGTTTTTTCTTAATTCATAGAACGCATTGATATAAGCTTCTAATCTATCTGATTTATTAGGATCTATTACTTCAACTCCAGTAAGATTAACATCAAGCTCTTTTGCTTTGCTTCTTATTACGTCTTCATCTCCTACAAGTACTGGTCTAGCTAATCCTAGCTCAACTATCTTCCCTGTAGCTTTTATAGTTCTTTCTTCGTCACCTTCTGGAAGAACTATTCTTCTTTTATCTGCTTTAGCAGCAGCCCATAATTTATTCATAAGTTCCATATTATCTTTCCCCTTTCTCAAGTGATACGAACTCAATCTTCATCATATAATATACTCCTATATGTACATATTTTTCAATACTAAATTTCTAAAAATAGATTATTTCTTTATCTTTTGAATTTTCTAAAAATTCAAATATTTTTAATATATCTTTTATTTTTATCAATTTATGAGGATGTTATGCTATAATACTTTTATATTTTTTTAAAAGGAGCTTTCTAATGAATATTACAGGTATTATCACTGAATATAATCCATTCCACAATGGACATATGCACCATTTACAAGAGTGCAAAAAAAACACCAAATGCGATGGTGTCATCTGCATAATGAGCGGAAATTTTATGCAAAGAGGTGGTCCTGCCATAATAGATAAATGGAAAAGAGCCCAAATGGCTATAGAAAATGGCGTTGATCTTGTTATAGAACTTCCTACATACTATGCTGTTTCTTCAGCTGAATTCTTTGCATATGGTTCTGTATCAATCTTAAATTCTTTAGAAATAGTCAATAATCTATTCTTCGGTTCAGAATGTGGCGATATTAAATCTTTGACTAAAATTGCACAAACTCTCGTAGAAGAACCTTGGGAATTTAAAGAAATTTTAAAAAGAAATATAAACTCTGGATTAACCTTTGCCAAAGCTAGAGAACTAGCCCTAATAGAGTTTACCAATGATAACTATATTGAAAATATCATTTCTTCTTCTAATAACATATTAGGAATTGAATATATTAAAGCTATTTTGAAACTTAATAGTCCAATAGTTCCTTTTACATTAAAACGGGAAGGTTCTAGCTATAATGATAAATTACTTTCTACCTCCTTCTCTTCTGCAACATCCATAAGAGAAGCTTTAAAAAATAAAAATGATATTACTTTTATTAAAGATGCTATGCCAGAGAAATCATTTAATATTTTACGTGAACTTAAAAATTCAAATTATCCATTTACATTTGAAGAAAGTATGTTTCAATATATAAAGTATCTAATAACCACTAATTGTATAAATTTTAACAATATTTCAGAAATCAAGGAAGGTATTGATAAAAAAATATCAAAAGAAATTGAAAATAGCACTTCCTTAGATGATTTGATTTTAAATATTAAAAGCAAAAGATATACATATACAAAGATAGCTAGAATTCTTACACAAATTTACATTGGTTTTTATAAAGAAGATTATTCCAAAATGAATTTAGAAAAATATCATTATGTTAGAGTCCTAGCTTTTAATAAAAAAGGACGAGAAATTCTGAGCCTTATAAAAAAGAAAAGTAGCATACCACTAATTACTAAGCTTCCTAAAAACACTGAAAATCCACTATTAAAACTGGATATCGCTGCAACTAAAGCCTATTCAATTTTAAATTCAAAACTTAAAGCAAATTCTGATTATTTAATCAGTCCAATAATAAAATAATAATATTGTAAAGCCATAAGCATATAAATATTATATATATATATTTTATTCTTCATTAATAGGAGGACTTCTATGTATACAATTTCTATCTTATGGCTTTTAATAATTATTCTTTCAATAATACTTATAAAGCTTCTTAAATTAAGTAAAAATCAAATAATTACTATATTTATTACCTTATTTATAATACTCTTTATCATAAATCTAAACACATGCATGCAATCTACTTTTACAGGATTAAATTTGGTTATAAAAGCCATTTTACCTACAATTTTTCCTTTTTCAGTTATATGTAATCTTATCATTCATTATGATGGCATTTCATTTTATTCAAATATCCTAGGTCCAATTATATGTAAGCCTTTAAAATTATCTAATTGCTCATCTTTCCCTATTGTTGCAAGTCTACTCTGTGGTTATCCTCTTGGTTGTAAATATTGTTGTGACCTTTATGAACTTGGCTATATTTCAAAAGAAGAATATTTAAGACTATTAAATATTGCTTCAAACGCCAGCCCAATTTTTTTAATAGGTTCTGTAGGTGCTGCTATGCTAGGAAATATCAAGTACGGCTTCATACTTTTACTGGGAAATTATCTTGCCCCTTTAATAATAGGTTTTTTTACAAAAAAAAATACTCATGAATTTAATAATTCTAATGAGTATCCTTTAAAAACTGACGGCTCCTACAATTTTGGAATAATAATAAAAACATCCATTGAAAATGCAATTAATACCACCTTACAAGTGGGTGCCTTTGTAATTATATTTTCTATCATTATAGGTATAATAAAAAACAATTCCTTAATAAATATCATTTTTAATAATGTTGAAAAGCTATTATCATTATCACCTAATTCATTATACGGAATTTTTCTAGGATCCATTGAATATACAAATGGTTGCAAAATTTTAACTTCTATTTCTTCATCAATCATCTTTAAACTCAGTGCTATAAGCTTTATCTGCTCATTTTCAGGCTTATCTATAATTGGTCAAATTTCTTCTTTTACAGGTAAATTCAATGTTTCACTTAAGAAATATTCCTTTATAAAATTTATTCAAGGGATAATTAGCTTCATAATAACCTTTATTTTTTCTAGCATTTTTATTAGTACAGAAACTACATCATCTATATATATTCATTCTTATTACACCACTAATAAATTACTTTTCTTTACCTATGCATTACTATTACTTCCGTTAATAGTAAAACTTACAAATATATTATTTAAGAGGTTACATATTTCTTAATTCATTTATGTTTTCTTTAATAGTTTCACTACTTTTAGTCATTTTTTCCTCTATTTCTTTTGCTGCTTTTTCAAATGACTCTTGCATTGATTGTATAAGCTGTAGCTTCTTTTCTTCTATTTCATTATCAAGCTGTGATAATATTTCAGTTGAATATTCTCTAGAACCTAGTGTTATTGCTTTAGCATCTCTTTTTGCTAAGCCAATAATTTCATTTGCACGAATCTTTGCTTCCTTAACCATATCATGATTTTCTATATTTTTCCTCATCATTTCCATAGTTTCTTTTTTCACGTTTTGATACTCCTTTTGAGCATTTTCAAGAATTTTATCCTTCTCACCCATTACCCATTTAGCTTTTTTAAGCTCATCAGGTAGGTAATTTCTAATTTGCTCAATTACTTCTTCAAACTCCTTTGTATCAATCATCGCCTTACCTGTTATTGGAATTTTAGGAGCATTTTCTAGTACCTCTTCTAGATATTCTAACAGTTCCATAACATTTAATTTTCCCTTATTCAAATTACTCCCTCCAAAATAAAACTTTATTTTAATCTTATTTTAACCATATCAATAATTTCCTTTGGCACTAGCCCTGATATATCTCCCCCAAATTTCCCCACTTGCTTTACAGAAGAAGAACTAAGATATGAATATTCTATAGATGTCATCATAAACAATGTTTCAATATCTGGATCAAGTTTTGAGTTCATAAGTGCCATTTGTAGCTCATATTCAAAATCTGATACTGCTCTTAATCCTTTTAGAATAACTCGTGCATTATACTCTTTAGCCAAATCTACCAATAAGCCATTAAAACTTACTACTTCTACATTTTCAAGATGAGCTGTTGCTTTTTTAATTAGCTCCACTCTTTCTCCTATTGTAAACAACCCTTTTTTATCTATATTAATTAGAACCGCTACAATAACTTTATCAAAAATATTACATCCTCTTTGGATAATATCTAAATGCCCATTGGTTATTGGATCAAAGCTTCCTGGATAAATTGCTACTCTCATATCCTTCTCCTACTCTAATTTAGAATCAACTCTATAATAACATACAGTTGTATTTCCGTACTTTTTACTTTTAGTCAAGACTATATCTTCATAACCTTCATATATTTCTTCAATAGAATCAATTTTAGTTACTATAATTCCTTCTTCTTTTAATAACTTATGTTCCTTTATTATTTTCATTGCTTCTGGAATCATTTCTTTACAATATGGAGGATCTATAAATATAATATCAAACACTTTTCCCTTTTTAGCCAAAGCTCTAAGCGCCTCATATGAATCCATATTTAACGGATAGCTACAATCTTCAAATCTTAAATTTTCCACATTTTGTTTTAGTAATGGAAATGTAGCTGGACTCTTATCGATTAGATAGACCTCTGCTGCTCCTCTACTGGCACATTCAAGACCTAAGCTTCCTGTTCCTGCAAATACATCTATAACCACTGCATCTAATATATGGTTTTGAATTGTATTAAACATAGCTTCTTTCACTCTATCTAGTGTAGGTCTTGTTTCCATAGTCGCTGGAGGTATTAATTTACGTCCTCTTGCTTTTCCTGCTATAATTCTCATTAACACTCCTCCTTTAGTTTAACATTACCATTTTATCATATAACATTTCTATAAACAATTTTTTTATTAGTTAAAGCATATATACTTGCTCCATCTTTCTAATGAGTAAGCTATATCTCTACACAATTTAACCTTGTTAGGGTCTTCTGACTCTAATAGCATCTTTCCTTCTTCTCTTGCACATCTAAGAATTTTAACATCATCATAAAGGTTTGCCAAAACAAACCCTTCATCACCACTTTGTTTAAGACCAAACAACTCTCCTGAACCTCTAAGTTTTAAATCTTGTTCAGAAATATAAAATCCATCAGTAGATTCAGTCATTATTTCCATTCTTCTTTTAGTATTATCGGTTTTGGCATTACCAGTAAGAACACAATATGATTCATACTGTCCTCTTCCAACTCTTCCTCGTAATTGATGAAGCTGAGCTAAACCAAACCTTTCGGCATTTTCTATGATCATAACTGATGCATTAGGTACATTTACCCCAACTTCAATTACTGTTGTAGAAATTATAACTTTCGTTTCATCTCTCTTGAATCTATTAATTATTTCATCTTTTTCTTTTGGCTTCATCTTCCCATGTAATATTTCAATATTTATCCCTCTAAATATTCCAACCCTTAATTCATCATATAATTTTTCCACAGAATTTAACGATAATTTTTCATCTTCTTCTATAAGAGGACATACAATATATACCTGTCTTCCTTTTCTAATTTCATCTAAAGCCAAATCATATGCTAGCATTCTATGGTCACCGTTATAAAACTCTGTCTTCACAGGCTTTCTTCCTGGTGGAAGCTTATCAATGACCGAAATATCAAGATCTGAGTATACATATAAAGCTAAGGTTCTTGGTATAGGAGTTGCTGTCATAACTAACACATCTGGTCTCCTACCTTTATTAATAAGTCTATTTCTCTGTTCAACACCAAATCTATGTTGCTCATCAGTAACAACAAGTCCTAAGTTCTTAAAATCCACATCTTCCTGTATTAAAGCGTGAGTTCCTATTACCACCATAGGTGTCTCTGTAGTAATAATCTCCTTTATCCTTTTTTTTTCTTTTGCAGAAGTACTACCTGTAAGCAGTTCTATATGTATACCAAAAGGTCCTAAAAGTTTCTTTGCTTCTTCATAATGCTGACTTGCTAGTATTTCTGTAGGAACCATAAGCGTTGCTTGATAACCACATTTAACCACATTAAAAATAGCTATAAGAGCTACTACAGTCTTCCCAGAACCAACATCACCTTGCACTAACCTATTCATTGGGAATAAACTCTTTTGATCTCTTAATATTTCTCTCACTACCCTAGTCTGTGCCTCTGTCAAACTATATGGAAGAGCTGCTTTTAAATCACCTAGCTCCTTTACCCATGGGAAAGATATTCCATTTTCTACTTTTAACTTTCTTTTTAAAAGTAGAAGTTTCATAGAATACGTAAATAATTCTTGAAATTTTAATCTGATGATAGCTTTTTCTAGTTCGTTTCTTCCAGAAGGAAAATGTATATTCCTCACAGCAAAATCTAAATCCACCATTTTATATTTATCAATCATTTCCTGTGGAAGATTATCCTTTATCTTTATATTTTCTAAACAATTAGAAATAAGTTTAATTAGAATTTTATCTGTTAATTCTTCCTTTAAGCTATACTTTGGAACTATTTCATTTTCCATAGCTACTTTAATACCTACTATAGGGTTAACAACCTCAATCTTATTTCCTACCTTTTTAAACTTACCTATTAAATCATATTTTTCACCAATTTTAAAGGTATTTTTAATAAATCTTTGATTAAACCACTTACCTTCAATTATCGTACCATTATAGTTAAATCTTATGGTAGTCAAATACTTTCCTGTCTTAGTCCTTACATCTCCACAACAGCCCATACAAAAGCAAGTCAAGACATTCTTTTCATCATTACTTATTTCATTCACCGGTACATTATTCCCTAGAAATTCATAGTCTCTAGGGAAATATAATAAAAGGTCCATTATGGTAAATATTCCACACTTATTTAATTTTTCTAAAAGTTTAGGACCAACGCCTTTTAATATCGAAACATCATTTGAAACATCCATCACATCACATCCTCAATAATAGTCTATTTTTTAATTAACATTAAAGCACAAGAAGACCTGCTCCTTGTGCTTTACCTTTTATTATTCTACTGACATTATGAAGTAGTATAATGGTTGATCCCCTTTATAACATTGAACATCAAAATCATCATATTTCTCTTCTAATTCATCAATGAATTCTTCCATCTTGTTTTCATCAACATCTTTTCCATAGAAAATAGTAATAAGCTCACTATCTTCATCAATCATTGATTCTAATACTTCTTTAGCTACTTCAAAGTAATCTTCACCTACAGTTTTAATCTTACTTTCAACTAAACCTAGCATATTTCCTTCTTTAATTTCTATTCCATCCATTTCAGTATCTCTTACTGCATAAGTAACTGAACCTGTTTTAACCATTTCTAATGCTTCCTTTAAAGCTTCTTCGTTGGCATCAACATCTGCTTCATAGTTAAACATAGTTATTGCTGTAATTCCTTGTGGAATACTCTTAGTTGGAATAACTCTAACATCTTTATCTGATATTTCTGCTGCTTGTTCTGCAGCCATAATAATATTTTTATTATTCGGTAATATGAAAATATGATCAGCATTAAGCTTTGATATACATTCCATCATATCTTGTGTTGATGGATTCATAGTCTGACCACCTTCTATTACGTAGTCAACTCCAAGGTCTTTTAATACTCTAGTGATTCCATCTCCCATTGCCACTGAAATAAATGCATATTTTTTGCTTTCAGCTGGTGCAACTTCTTTTTGAACATCGCTAGCTGCCTCTTCATTTTTAAGAGCTAATACTTCTCTATGCTCTTCTCTCATATTATCAATCTTTATCTTTGAAAGTTCACCATACTGTACAGCATTTGATAATACTTTACCTGGATCATTAGTATGTATATGAACTTTTATAACATCTTCATAACCTACTACTATCATAGAATCCCCTAAACTTTCAATCTTATCTTGGAATTCTTTAGATTTAGCTGCATCTCCTAATATTATAAATTCTGTACAGTAACCAAATTTTATATCTACATCTTCAGTTGAAGCAGCACCTGTAGCTCCTGCTGATTTTACTGCAACATCTTTTATTTCTGCTTTTATATCATTTTTTAGAGCATCAAGCATTCCTTGAAGAATGATATATAATCCCATTCCACCTGAATCTACAACTTTAGCTTTTTTTAAAGCTGGTAATAAATCTGGTGTTTTATCTAGCATTATCTTAGCATTAGTAACAACTGTTTCCATAACTGCTATTATATTTCTTTCTTCTACATTTGTTACAGATTCAGCTGCTGCTCTTATTACTGATAGTATAGTACCTTCTGTTGGTCTCATAACAGCTTTATAAGCTGCTTTGCTTCCTTCTTCAAAAGCTACTGCAAGCTCTTTTCCATCAACTTCTGTTTTTCCTTCTAAGCCTTTAGAAATCCCTCTTAAAATTTGAGAAAGAATAACTCCAGAGTTCCCTCTTGCTCCCATTAAAGCACCTTTTGCTAGTATTTTAGAAGTTTCTCCTATAGACTCTGAATTTAGGTTTTCAATTTCTTTTACAGCTGCTTTAAAGGTCATTGACATGTTAGTTCCTGTATCTCCATCAGGTACAGGAAAAACATTTAGTGCATTAACAAAATCACTTTCCTCTAATAGCCTATTACTAGCATTAACAACCATATTGTAGAAGTCATGGCCATTTATTTTTTGATATTTCATCCTATTCCCTCCTAGACTCTAACCGCTTGAACATTTACCGTAACTTGAGAAACTTTTAATCCAGTAAAATTTTCAACACTGTAACGTACTTTTTGAATAATATTATTTGCTATTACTGATATTTTAGTTCCATACTCAACCATCACAAATAATTCAATGTTCAATTTATCATCTTCAGTAAAATTTAATTTTACACCTTTGCTTAAACTTTCAATTCTCATTAATTCCCATAAGCCTTCAGAAGCATTTTTTGATACCATACCTACAACACCGTAGCATTCCATTGTTGATAAACCTACTATCTTAGCAAGCACTTCTTCTGAATAATGTATATTTCCAAGGTTATTTGAATATCCTATCATGCAAAACCCTCCTTATTTCATTTCCATAAGGTTATTGTATATTAGATAATGTATTAATTCAAGTAAATTTGTATGTATTTAGATATATCTTACATCTTTTATTATCATTTTTTTATTTTTTTTTATTTTTCTATTGCATTTTATATTAAATTTTGATAAACTTAATTTCGTCCTATTGAAGAGATATAATCTTCAAATATAAGGAGGTGTTTTTTAATGGCAAGAAGATGCGAAGTTTGTAATAAAGGTGTTGTTTCTGGAACACAATTCAGCCATTCTCACCGTCAATCTAAGAGAACTTGGGCTCCAAACATAAAGAGAGTAAAAGCTTTAGTTAACGGAACACCAAAAACAGTTCATGTATGTACAAGATGCCTTAGATCTGGTAAGGTTGAAAGAGCAATATAAGTTCAAATAAAAAATGCAATTGATAGAATCAATTGCATTTTTTATTATACTTTTTTAAAAGTCATATAAGTTACAACACTCCTCCTATGTATTTTTATTTTCTCCTAAAGAACTTTATTATACATGACAGAAATTTAGGCAATTTAATAGCAATTATCTTCATTAACCCTTCACCTCCAAAAAAAATCACCTTACCCCATTAACTATTCTATGCTAGATAACGATGTAAGGTGATTATTTTTTATATTAATCTTTTGAAAAAATAACTAAAATTTTTCCTTTAGTAAATTCCACTTCAATGTCCTCTTCTAAAAACTCATTTGATACAGTTCTATTATCTCCAAGATATAACGTATAATTTTCTAAATCATACTTAGCATTTTTTATATTGAAATTTTCTACTTTATCACAATATGCTAAAAATGAAATATATCTATAAGAATTATCTTTTTTAATTTTAGAACTTTCTTCTAATAAATATATCTTATTTGTTTCATTTATGATATATGCTTTTGCTCCTGCACTATTAGCTTTAGATAACAGTCCTAGATTAGCAAAACTATGATCAAGTCTACTGCCTGTCATAGCCATCATGTATATTTCTGCAAATTCCATCTTTAAAGCTATTTCCATAGCAATATCTGAATCAGTACTATCCTTTTCACAATTATACTTAAATTTTTTTATACTATCAATTTCTAACTTTTTAATATCATCCCTATTTATAGAGTCAAAATCTCCTACAATATAGTGAGGATAAATATTATTTTTTAATAAATATGAACATCCTCTATCCACACCTATTATCTTATCAACTTTTTTAGCATAATCTTCTAGTAATTTTCCTGATGGCTCATTTCCACCACCTACAATTAGAACTTTCACTATATTCCTCTTAAAGCTTTTATATTTTCTTCAATTACATCATTTTTAAATACAGCTGATCCAGCAACTATAACATTAGCACCTGCATCTATTACTTTTTGAACATTTGAAGAATCAATACCACCATCAACTTGAATCATCAAATTCTCATTATATTTTATGCTCATTTCCTTTACTTCTTTTACTTTATCAATTGTATATTCAATGAATTTCTGTCCTCCAAAACCTGGATTAACAGTCATTATTAATACCATATCAAGGTTGGCAATAATATTTTTAAGTAAATGAACAGGTGTAGCTGGATTAAGTGCAACTGCAGCTTTTTTTCCTTTAGCTTTAATATATTCTATAGTTCTATCTAAATGTTTTTCACTTTCATAATGAATTGTTATTATATCTGCTCCTGCATCTATAAAATCATCTATATACTTAGATGGATTTTCTATCATAAGATGAACATCAAATACTTTATCACTTTTATTTCTTATGGCCTTAATTATCGGCATTCCAAAAGAAATATTAGGAACAAATTGTCCATCCATTACATCTATATGAATAAAATCTGCTCCTGCATTACTTAGTCTTTCTACCTCTCTTCCTAACTCTGCAAAATTTGCTGATAATATTGACGGTGCTATTTTAACCATATTAATACTTCCTCCAATTCATTATTTCTTCTAATGTTCTTATATAAAATTCATATCTCAATTTATTTATGTATCCTTCTTCAACTGCATTCTTTACTGCACAGTTAGGTTCCTTATAATGTAAACACCCTCTAAATTTACAACTATTATTATATTCCTCAAATTCTGGAAAACAATATTTAAGATCATCCTTTTCAATAAAAGTAACTTCTAAAGTTGAAAATCCTGGAGTATCTACTATATATCCATCCTGAACATCTATAAGCTCACTATGTCTTGTTGTATGTCTTCCTCTACCTATCTTTTCAGAAACTTCTCCTGTTTCCATATGATAACTTTCTTTTAGAGTATTTATTAGTGTAGATTTTCCTGCTCCTGAAGGTCCACATAATACGGTAACGTTATTTTTTATCTTTTCTCTTAAAGTTTCTACTCCAATACCATTTTTCGCATTTATATATAACACATCATAGCCAATTGCATTTATCTTATCCTTTATTTCTTCCTTTTCTTCATAATTTACTAAATCAACTTTATTCAAGCATACAATAGCATGTATATTATTATGCTCACATAATACTAAAAATCTATTTAGTAAGTCAAAGTTGATATCTGGATTCTTTATAGAAAATACAACAAATGCCTGAGTTACATTAGCTACTGTAGGTCTAATAAGTTCTGAGCTTCGATCATATATGTTTTCTATTACTCCTTTGCTTCCCTCAAAAGTAATTTCAACATCATCTCCTACCATAGGCTTCATATCTCTATGCCTAAATTTCCCTCTAGCCTTACATTCAATTATCCCTTCTTCAGTTTTAATATAATAAAATCCGCCTATTCCTTTAATAATTTTTCCTTTCATGATGCCTCCATCTTTTTTACTCTCATATCTATAATAAACAGTTTATATAAAAAAATGCAATTGTTTTTTATTATTAAGTAAAAAAGACTGCACATAGTGCAATCTTTTATTATCTAGTTAAATTTTGAAGGAAATATATCCGTAACTCCTACAGTTGTTTCAGTATATTGAGCATCAGTAGATGCATCCGTTCCAGTATCATCTGTTTCTTCTGAAGAGTTTGTTTCCCCACTATTAGTTTCACCTGTTGTATCACTGGAAGTATTTCCTGTTGTGCCTCCAGATGGATTCTTCTTTACCTTTAGCTTTACAGCTTCATTCTTCTTAACCTCTTGAGTGTATCCTGTTATTGAATAGTTAACATAATCATCACCTGACACAGTACCACTTATTTGATATGAAAGTCCTGCACTTTCTAAAGCTGCTATAGCTTCAGATAATGATTGACCTATATACACATACTCAGAAACATTGTAAGATTTCTCAACATATTTCCCTATAGTAAGTGTAACTGCTGTTCCAACTTTAACATCAATTCCATAAACTGATTGATTAATAACCATTCCATTCTCAGATTCATTTGATGTATCTTCAGTGTTAATAGTCACTTTAACACCTTGATTTTCTAAAGTTGCTACTGCCTCACTTTGATTATATCCTATAACATTTTTAACAGTTACCCATTTTACTTCTTTTCCTAAACTAATTATCAAAGAAATTTTACTACCCTTTTCAACTTCTTGATTCTTATTTATTGATTGACTAATAACATATCCATATTCTACTGTATCGCTATAATCATATGAAAGAGTTGCTACAAGCCCTCTATCTTCTAATGCACTAACTGCTGCCTCACTACTTAAGTCTCTTACATCTGGTACTTTTACTTTTTCTACACCGCTAGAAACAACTACTTTTACAGTAGTATTAGTTTTCACCACTGTTCCTTCAGATGGATTACTAGATATTATATACCCTTCCTTGTAATTCTCATCATATTTCCTTGAATCAACTTGCAAAGCTAAACCTGCTTTTTTTAACGCACTCTCTGCTTCTTCTTGTGATAATCCAACTATTTTAGGTATAGAAACCTCCTTAGCTCCACCAGTAAAATACATACCAAAAGGTACCATAATAGCTAGTATAGCTATTGTTATAATTCCTATAATTATTCCCTTCCTTGACTTTCTTTGCTTATTTACCGTTGTTTCTTTTGCTCTCTTTACAGGAATATTTTCTAGTTCATCGTCATCTTCTTCATATTCATCACCATCATATTCATCATACTCATCATAATCATCGTCAACAACTGAGCTATTAACAACCTTAGCCTGAGCCTTATCTACTTTGGTAGTATTCATTTGTTTTTCACTTATAGGAGTCATTATTATTGTTTTGCTGTCATATGCACTTGCCTTACCATTAATAATTGCATTAGGATTATCCTTAATTTTCTGCAAATCCACCATTAATTCTTTTATATTATCATATCTATCACTAGCTTCTTTTGCCATACATTTTAAAACCAATGTATTTAAACTATCTGGTATTGATAAATTAATACCTTTTGGTGGCACAGGTTCTTCCTGTATGTGCTTTAAAGCAATTGTCACAGGTGATTCTCCATCAAAAGGAAGTCTTCCTGTTAGCATTTCATATAAAACAATACCTAATGAATAAATATCTGACCTTCCATCGATAAATGTTCCTTTTGCCTGCTCTGGAGATAAATAATGGGCAGACCCCATAATTGTTGTTGTATTAGTTATTGTTGATGCTGTAGAACTTTTAGCAATTCCAAAATCAGTAACCTTGACATCACCATTTTCTGTAACTAAAATATTTTGTGGCTTAATATCTCTATGAATAATATTATTTCTATGAGCACACTCTAATGCTTTGGCTATTTGGATAGCAATTTCTATTGCTGTAGTATAATTTAGCTTTCCACTATAAACAATTAGATCCTTTAATGTTTTTCCGCTTACATACTCCATAACAAAATAATCTATGTTGCCTTTTTCTTCATGACCTACATCTAAAACATTAACAATATTAGTATCAGATAAATTTGCTATTGCTGTTGCTTCTCTCTTAAACTTTTCTGCAATGTCTTTATTATCTGAAAATTCTTTTTTCAATACTTTAACAGCCACTAATCTATTTAACTTTTTATCTTTGGATTTATAAACAATAGCCATTCCGCCTTCGCCTATTATTTCAATAAGTTCATATCTATCACCTAATATTTCTCCAATCATATTTACACCTCTCCTCCAAATAGCAAGACAGTAATATTATCTTTTCCCCCTCTAGCTTTAGCTAAATCAACTAACTTTTCACATGCTTCATTAACGTTTTTATATCTATTAACTATTTCAACCATCTCTTCTTTTTGTACCTCATTGGATAGCCCATCAGAACATAATAAAAACATGCTACTTTCATTCTTATCAATATTAAATATATCTATTTTCACCGATGAATTAGTTCCTAAAGCTCGAGTGATAATATTCTTTTTCGGATGTACTCTTCCTTCTTCTTCTGTTATAGCTCCAGCATCTATGAGCTCTTGTACCCAAGAATGATCTTTCGTAACCTTTTTTATTTCATTACCCTTAATAGAAAAACAGCAGCTATCCCCTACATTTACCACTTGAATTATATCTCCTTTAATAAAACAACCTGTAATTGTGGTCCCCATCCCTTTACACTTATCATTTTTTTGAGATATTTCATATATTTCATTATTGGCATATTTAACTGAATTCAAAAGAAGATCTTCATTTTCTTCTGAATGCTCCATCAAATAGCGCATTATACTTTTTACAGCTAGATTACTAGCAATTTCTCCGGCATTATGTCCCCCCATGCCATCAGCAACTAAATAAATTTTAAATCGCTCATCTTCAATAAATGCTGCATAATCTTCATTTAGTTCTCTTACATTGCCAACATCACTCTTAATTCCAACCATACTGTTCCTCCAAATACACTATCTATTTTCTTCTAAATAACTTCGCCTTAGCTGGCCGCAAGCTGCATTGATATCTGTTCCCATTTCTCTCCTGACAGTTACTTCTATTCCATTATCTTTTAAAATTTCTTCAAATTCTAATATATTTTTCTTTGATGGCCTCTTTAATGTATTTTCCTTTATTTCATTTACTGGAATAAGGTTAACATGACATAGCATACCTTTTACAAGTTTAGAAAGAGATTTTGCATCTTCCTTACCATCATTTACTCCTGCCACTAGTGAATATTCAAAAGTTATTCTTCTGCCAGTCTTGTTTATATAGTACTCACAAGCTTCAAGTATTTCACTAATAGAGTATTTTTTTGCAATAGGCATAATCTCTCTTCTCTTTTCATCGCTAAAAGCATGAAGCGAGATAGCTAAAGTGACACTTAGTTCTAAATCTGCTAATTCATATATCTTTGGTACTATTCCACATGTTGATAGTGTTATATGTCTTTGACCTATGTTAAGTCCATATTCAGCATTAACAAGCTCTAAGAACTTAACAACATTATCATAGTTATCTAAAGGCTCCCCACTTCCCATAAGTACAATATTGGAAACTCTTTCTCCTAAATAATCTTGCGCCACCATTATCTCAGATAAAATTTCACCTGCAGTTAAGTTTCTTATTCTTCCTCCTAAAGTAGAAGCGCAAAATTTACATCCCATTCTGCATCCTACTTGTGTTGAAATACAAATTGAATTTCCATGCTTATACTTCATAAGAACACATTCAATTAAATTTCCATCTTTAAAAGCTAATAATATCTTTTTGGTTCCATCTATTGATGATTCATATACACGCTCAATCTTTGGCATATCTATGATAAATGAATTTTCTAACCTTTCTTTTAGTGACTTTGGAATATTATTCATGTCATTAAAATTATATACTTTTTTATATATCCATGAAAATACTTGTTTTGCTCTAAATGCCGGTTCATTATTTTCCTTCATCCAGCTTTGTAATTCATCTAATGTATAATCTAATAAATTTAACATATGTCCACCTGCTATTTCTTAACTATCTTAGCAATATAGAATCCATCCATATATTCATTTGGAAGTATTGTTAATGATCCATCTGAATTATACACAAAGTTATCCATACTTCCTAAGAATATTTTTTCAACTTGTGCATCTTTGTGCTTATTTACAAACCATTCAACATTATCTTCATTTTCTTCTTTATTTAGTGTACATGTAGAATAAATCATAATTCCACCATTCTTTAAATATTGCCATGCATTTTCCATTATTTCTCTTTGAGTTGGAATTAACTCTTTTAATGACTTTCTTGTCTTATTCCATTTTATTTCTGGTTTCTTTCTGATAATTCCAATACCTGAACATGGAACGTCAATAAGAACCTTATCAGCTGATGATACATATAAAGAATCTATTTTTGTTGCATCCATCTCTTTAATTTCTATATTATTTAATCCTAATCTCTCAGCATTATCTTTAATTAAAGATAATTTATTTTCATGTAAATCAAATCCGTAAACTTTACCTTTTCCTTCTAATAATTCAGCAATATGTGTTGTTTTTCCACCTGGTGCTGCACATAAGTCTAAAACAGTATCATTTTCTTCTAAATCTAGAAGAGGTGCCACAAGCATTGCACTTTCATCTTGAACTGTTATTGCTCCCTCTATAAATAGTGGGTTACTTTCAATTGATCTTCCACCCCTAATGATTATTGCTTCTGGACAAGCATATCCTTCTTCAATATCATATCCCATTTCTTCAAGTCTATCATAAACTTCATCAAAATCAGACTTTGTGTTATTTACTCTTACAGTAACTTTTGGTGTTTGATTTAATCCACTTAATATTCTCTTACCATCTTTTTCTCCATATTGTTTATAAATCATTCTTATAAACCATGGTTCATATGAATATTGATATGCTAATCTATCAATTACTCCATTACTTACTTCTATATCATCTGGGTTTTTAGTGTAGCTTCTTAATATACCATTTACTAATTTCCCATTTTGCTCTGAAATAGATTTAGCTAATTCAACGGCTTCATTACATGCTGCAAATTCTGGAACCTTATCTAAAAAATGCATTTGATAAATAGCAATTCTTAATATATTAAGAACCTTTTTATCCATAAGTTTAATATCTTTAACAAAATTAGATATTATTGTGTCTAATGTATTTTTTCTTCTTATTGTTCCATAAACTAATTCTGTAACTAATGCTCTGTCTTTATCATCTAAATTTGTTTCGTTTAATTCCTTTGAAAGAACTAAGTTTGAATAAGCGCCCTCATCTAAAACTCTACTTACTATATTTAATGCAATTTCTCTACTGTTCATAAACTACCTCTTAATCGTTATTTCTATTATTTATTAATATAAGTCTTAACAATTGACTTATTGACATTAATGCTGCTGCCACATATGTCATCGCTGCAGCACTTAAAACCTTTTTTGCTCCTAATACTTCATTTTCTAAAAGGATAGATCTGCTTTCTAATATATCTAAAGCTCGTCTTGAAGCATTAAATTCAACTGGAAGTGTTATAAGCTGATAAAACACTGTAGCTGAAAAGAATATGATTCCTATAGTTGTTAGTTTAGGTATTGATAGGAATATTCCTAAGATAAATAATATCATAGATGCCTGACTTGCAAAATTAACCCCTGTAGCTATACTGGTTCTTAACACCAAAGGCTTATAGGCTTTTTGATGTTGTATTGCATGCCCTACTTCATGAGCAGCTATACCAGCTGCCGCAATTGAATTTCCATAAAAAATATCTCTTGATAATTTAATTAGTCTTTTGCTAGGATCATAATGATCTGAAAGTTCTCCTTCTGTAAGTAAAACTGGAACATTATAAAGACCTGCACCATCTAAGATCATTCTAGCCACTTGTTCTCCTGTGTAGCCGTTTGCCATACGTTGTTCTCTATATTTCCTATAAGTACTACTTACTTTACTTTGAGCCCAAAAAGCAATAATTACTGCTGGAATCAATATTAACATTGTTTTGTCATAATAAAAAGGATAGAACATCCAAAACTCTCCTTTCGTGATAAATCTATATAAGCTTTATTCCTTCTTCTATAGAATTACCATTTATATATTGTTCTATTGTTAAAGGCTTTCCATTAGGGAATTGCACCTTTTTAACTAATAATATACCATTACCACATGAAACTTTCATTCCTGTTTTATCTACAGATAAAACTGTCCCTGCTTCTTTATTTGAATCTTCATTTAAATAAGAACTTTCATAAATTTTCATTGTCTGTCCTTGATAACTTGTATGCGCTATCGGCCATGGATTTAGACCCCTAATTAAGTTATGTACTTCTCTTGAAGAATAATTCCAATCTATTTTTGCTATTTCCTTATTTAACATCTTAGCATAACATGTTTCACCTTCTTGCTTAATAGGTGTAATAGTACCTTTTTGCAATCCATCGATTGTATCTACTAAAAGATTAGCTCCTCTATCCATAAGGATATCATGTAATTCACCAGCAGTCATGTCTTCTGTTATATCAATTTCATCCTTTAAAAGCATATCTCCAGTGTCTAATCCTACATCCATAAGCATAGTAGTATTACCACTCTTTTTCTCACCATTTACTATAACCCAATTTAAAGGTGCTGCCCCTCTATACATAGGTAGAAGAGAGGCGTGAAGATTTATACATCCATAGGTTGGAATATCTAATACTTCCTTTGTAAGTATCTGTCCATATGCTACAACTATTATAAAGTCTGGTTTAAGCTCCTTTAAATATTCTATTGTCTCTTTATCTTCCTTTAGTTTTAATGGTTGAAAAACTTTAATATCATGTTCTACAGCCACCTCTTTTACTGGTGAAAAGGCCATTTTCTTTCCTCTTCCCTTTGGTTTATCTGGCTGAGTAAATACTGCTTCTACTCCATATTTTTCAATCAATCTTTTTAAAGAAGGAACTGCAAAATCCGGAGTACCCATAAATACTATCTTCATATCTCTCTTTATTCCTTTCTTATTTAACGTGGTCTATATATAATATACCATCTAAATGGTCATTTTCATGTAGTATTGCTCTTGCAAGAAGTTCTTCTCCCTCAAGGATAAACTCTTCTCCCTTTTCATTAAAAGCTTTAACTTTTACATAATTAGGTCTTTCCACTTCATGTGATTCACCTGGCAAGCTTAAGCATCCTTCATCTCCGCATTGACTTCCTGAAACTTCTAGTATTTCAGGATTTATAAATACCATAAGTCCGTTTTCATCACCAATATCTACAAGGAACATTCTCTTTAAAATACCAACTTGAGGCGCTGCTATTCCAACACCATCAGCCTTATACATAGTATCTGCCATATCTTGAAGAATAATCATTTCCCTTTTGCCTATTGCTTCAACTGGCTTACATTTCTTTCTTAATACTTCGTCACCTTTTACCCTTATATTTCTAATTGCCATTATTTTATTCCTCCTAACTTAAACTATTCGGATTTATATCCATACTTACTCTTATATCATTATATACGTTATTTGCCTTATCATAAAGTAAATCCTTAATACTTTTTGAAAACTTTGATGAAAATTCACCTTTCACAATAATCTGCCACCTATAATTTTCCTTAATTTTATATATTATGCAAGGTGTTGGGCCTAAAACTTCTAAACCTCCAAACTCTTCAGCTTTTTCCTTAACCTTTTTCCCTAGAAAAATCATCTGTTTTTTCAATTCATCTTCATTTTTTCCAATACCATTAATTAATAATATTCTTCCAAAAGGAGGATATCCCATCATAGCCCTTATGGTAAATTCCTTTTCATAAAAATCTTCATAATCATATTTCTTGGCATATTGAAGGCTGTAATGTTCTGGAG
>NZ_FR886619.1:0-22208 GCF_000436575.1 Clostridium sp. CAG:265 | reverse complement strand
TTACCTCTCCCTCTTTTTCCCCTCTACCAGCACGCCCTGCCACTTGCGTAATTATCTGAAAGCTTCTTTCTGCTGCCCTATAGTCTGGTAAATTTAAAGACATATCAGCTGAAAGTATTCCTACTAATGTAACATTAGGAAAGTCTAAACCTTTAGATACCATTTGAGTACCAATTAAAATATCAGCTTCTCCTGCTTTAAAAGCATTATAGATTTTTTCATGAGAATCTTTCGCCCTTGTAGTATCAACATCCATTCTTAATATTTTAGCATTTTTTAAATATTTTCGTACTTCTTCTTCTACTCTTTCTGTACCAGCACCAAAAAATTTTACATATTTGCTTCCGCACTTTGGACACAAATTAGGCTGTTTCTTTGTTTTACCACAATAATGGCACACAAGGAAACCATTTTTGTGATAAGTCATTGATATATCACAATTTTCACAATCAAAAACATATCCACAACTTCGACATGATACAAAGGTGGAAAAACCTCTTCTATTTAAAAATAAGATAATTTGTTCTCCCTTTTCTAACTTCTGTTGCATACTAGCATATAATCTTCTACTAAAAATTGATTTATTACCACTTCTAAGTTCTTCTCTCATATCCACTAGTTTCATTTCCGGCATAGGTCTATTATCTATTCTATGATTTAGTTCCACCAACTTCATTTCACCACTAATAGCTCTATAATAACTTTCAATTGTTGGTGTGGCAGAACCTAAGATAACTTTGCACCCTTTCAGCTTTGATATAAATTCAGCTACTTCTTTTGTTTGATACTTAGGATTTTGATCAGACTTATAAGTGTTTTCATGTTCTTCATCTATAATAATAAGTCCTAATTTTCTTGCTGGAAGGAATATGGCACTTCTTGCTCCTATAATCAATGATGCTTTTCCTTCTTTAACCCTATACCACTCATCGAATCTTTCTCCATCAGAAAGCTTGCTATGAAACAAAGCTACATTGCTACCAAATCTACCTTTGAACCTTTCAATCATCTGTGGTGTAAGGGCAATTTCCGGAACTAATACTATAGCTGATTTTCCTTCTGTGAGTACTTTTTCAACAAGCCTCATATATACCTCAGTTTTACCTGAACCAGTAACTCCTTTTAACAATATCAAATTTTCTTCGCTATCTTCAATTGCTTCAATGGCCATAGACTGCTCTGCTGTTAATTTTTTTTCTACGTCCTTATTATATTCCCTAGTGTTATATCTAAATACAATCTCCTTTTCACTTTTTATAAGCCCATGCTCTATAAGCTTGTTAAGTTTATAAAGAGAAACTCCATGCTCCTTAGTAAGCTCACTTTTAGTGTATTTCCCTGTATTTCTTTTTATAAAATTAATTACTTCTAGATAGCCATCACTATTTTTTATACTTTCAAGATTATCATCTATATAAACAATTACGCTCCTACTTTTACTTTTAGCTCCTTTTAATATTCCAACTGGAATAAGTAGTCTTATGGCATCAATATATTTACAAAGATATTCTTCTCTTAAGAAATTAATAAGCTTAAGATCCTCTTCTGTTATAACTGGCTCTTCATTTTCAACAGAAAGTATGTTCTTTATTTTAAAAGAAACCTTTATTTCTTCTTCTTTCAAATCTAAAATAAATCCTTCTACAGGCTTACTCCTAACTCCAAAAGGAACTCTTACCATTTGCCCCACTTTAACTTTTTGTTCCATATCTAAAGGTACTTTATATGTAAATGGTCTGTCAATTTCAATTGCTTCACTATTTAATATTATTTCTGCATACAAATTTAAAATACCACCTTTATATTGGTTTAAATACTTTCTATTATATAAAGAAAAGCGCAGTTAGCGCTTTCTTAAAATCATATCAAATATGTTGCAAGCTACCTCAGATTTACTCATTTTATCTAAATTCAAAGTTTCCCCATCCTTTGATAAAATTGTAACCCTATTATCCTCACTACCAAATCCAGCATCACTTGCAGTAATATCATTTGCTACAATATAATCTAGATTTTTCTTATGAATCTTTGTTCTTGCGTTTTCTATAACATTATTGCTTTCAGCTGCAAAGCCAACTAATATCTGTTTACTTTTTCTTTCACCTAGTTCTCTAAGAATATCACTATCCCTTGTAAGGACTAAGTTCCAGCCACCTTCAGATTTTTTAATCTTCTCCTTGCTATATTCCAGTGGCTTATAATCTGCCACTGCAGCTGATTTAATAACAATATCTGAATCATTGTATTCAGATAGCATAGCTAACTTCATTTCTTCATTAGTATTAATTTTAATGGTCTTTATCCCTTTAATTGTCGGTAAATTTGTTGGACCAGATACTAATATCACATCAGCCCCTCTATCTCTTGCTTCTTTAGCAATTGAATATCCCATCTTTCCTGTTGACCTATTTGTTATAAATCTTACAGGATCTATAGGAGCTATTGTTGGTCCTGCACTTATTAGCACTTTTTTACCAACCAAATCTTGTTCTTTATTTTTAAGTTCAACTAAAACCCTCTCTACTATATCAGAAACATCAGCAAGCTTACCTACGCCTATATCTCCACAAGCTAATCTTCCACTACCTGGCTCAATAAAACCATATCCGTAGACTTTTAACTTTTCAATATTCTCCTGTACAATTCTATTCTCATACATATTGGTGTTCATAGCAGGCGCAAATATAACTTTAGATTTACAAGCCATTATAGTTGTTGAAAGCATATCATCTGCTATGCCATTTGCAACTTTTCCTATAATATTAGCTGTAGCTGGTGCAATTAGCATTAAGTCTGCTCTTTGAGCCAATGAAATATGTTGTATTTCATGAACCTTTATCTCTTGAAAGGTATCTACTGCTACAGCATTATTGCTTAAAGATTGGAAAGTTATTGGATTTATAAATTTCGTTGCTGAATCTGTCATTATAACCCTTACATCTATATCCTTCTTTTTTAAAGCGCTGATTATATCTAATGCCTTATAAACAGCTATACCACCTGTTACACCAATTACTACACATTTTTTCATAAATCTACTCTGTTACCTCTTCATTTTTATGATAGCTTACTGCTCCTTCTTCAACTTCATGTATAGCAAGTGTTAAAGGTTTTTTTGATTTATTTGTAGTTAATGGCTCACTGCCATCTATTATTTGTCTAGCTCTTCTAGATGTTACTATTACTAAAGAGTATCTATCTTCTACCTTTTCTAAAAGTTCTGTTATTGATGGATTAATCATAGAGTTGTTCATGAATCAAGCCCTCCTTGGAATCTAATATTGTTTCTTTTATTCTATCTACTCTACATTTTTCTGCTGCTATAATACCTTCTATTTTCTTAGAAGCAAGATGTACTTCATCATTTACTACTGCATAGTTATATTTAGATACATAGTTTAATTCTTGATATGCAGATTTAAATCTTGTCATTAATGACTCAGGAGTTTCACTTCCCCTTTTAATAATTCTTTGTTTTAATTCTTCCATTGATGGAGGAAGAATAAAAATGAATACACCCTCTTCAAAGTTTTCTTTTACTTTAAGCGCACCTTGAATATCTATTTCTAAAATTACATCAATACCCTTTGATAGCATTTCTTCAACCTTAGATTTAGGTGTTCCATAATAATTTCCATATACTTCAGCATATTCAAGGAAATCATTTTGTTCTATTCTTTCAACAAATTGTTCTTTAGTAGTGAAATGATAGTTTACACCATCAACTTCTCCTACTCTTGGCTGTCTAGTTGTTGCTGATACAGAAACATATAATTCTTTATGCTTCTCAACTAGAGCTTTGCATATAGTACCTTTACCTGCACCAGATGGTCCAGATATAACGAGTAATAATCCTCTCTTATTCATTATTCATCAACCTCATCTATTGCTTCTTCTTTAGTAGATAATCTATGTGCTATTGTTTCAGGCTGAACAGCTGATAATATTACATGATCGCTATCAGTAATTATTACAGCTCTTGTTCTTCTACCAAAACTTGCATCAATTAGCATCCCTCTATCTCTAGCTTCTTGAATAATTCTCTTTATGGGTGCTGATTCCGGACTAACTATTGCAACTAATCTATTTGCAGAAACAATGTTTCCAAAACCTATATTAATTAACTTTATCCCCATGATTCTCCTCCTATTATTCTATATTTTGCACTTGTTCTCTAATTTTTTCTAAAATATTTTTTATATCAATGACTATATTAGTCATTTCCATATCACATGATTTTGATCCTATAGTGTTTGTTTCCCTATTCATTTCTTGAATAATAAAATCTAATTTTCTACCAACAGGCTCTCTTAACTTTAAAGTTTGTCTTACTTGTTGAATATGACTATTTAATCTGATAATTTCTTCATCTATTGTAGATTTATCAGCAAAAAGGCATATTTCTGTAGCAATTCTACTTTCATCTATTTCCATTGAACCTGAAAGCTCTTTTAGCCTTTCTTCTAACTTCACCTTGTAGTTTTTAGGAACATTGTCTGCTAAAGAATTTAAGTCAGATACTAAATTTTCTATCTTACTAATCTTTAGAAGTATATCTTCTTTAAGTTTTTCTCCTTCAACTTCCCTCATTTTTATCATCATTGCTAATGCTTCTGATATTAAAGGTGTAAGTTCTTCAGAGATCTCATCGATTTTATCCTCTTCTTCTACCATAGTGATAACTTCAGGAAATCTTGCTATCTGAGTTACTGTAACATCATTTTTCACACAAAGGTTATCTTCAATTTGTTTTAAGCAATTTAAATACTCCTGTGCTAATTTTAAGTTTAATTTTGGAACTTCCTGACCATCAGAATATGATTTTAGATTAATAAACACATCTACCTTTCCTCTTGAAAGTGATTCATTTATTCTTTTTCTTATTTCTTCCTCTAAAGAAATAATACTTTTAGGCATTCTGATATTAATATCTAAATATCTACTGTTCACACTTTTCATTTCTACAGTAAAAAATCTTTTTTTACCTTCTTCGCTACTGCTTCTTCCAAAGCTAGTCATACTTTTTACCATAACTTTGCTCACTAACCTTTCTTCCTGATAGTAAATAGTTTATATTCATACTTTTTTTATGTCAATATTTTGTTAACAAATTGTTCATATTCACTTTGAAATCTTTATAAATTTTTCTCTAAACACAGAATAATTTATTTCTGTAGCCACATCTTTTTCACACCAATGATGAGCACATCCACAATACTCTAAAACTACACATTGTGGTATAAATTCCATTCTTATTGCTTTCCATCCACCAGCTAATAAATTTAATATACAAGCAATACTTACAACACCTATTTCATTTTTTCCTCTAATGTCAAAGAGAGATGTTTGATGTGGAATTATCCTGCTATCAAAACCTTTACTCTCTCCTATTAATGTAATAGTTCTTACAGAACATCTCTTATTACACTTCATACACTTAAATCCTTCATTGATCTTTATAGCTTTACAAGTTTCTTTATCTTTTCTCATGCATGAAGGTAAATACACTCGCTTTTCCTTGCAATTGACAAAACTCTCTTTATATACATCATTCATAATTTCTGCACCAATCATATTTAAATAATACTGATTTTTACTTCTTCCACAAAAAATTATGTCTTCCTTACCCTTATGAGCTTCTTTATAACTATCTACATTGCTTAAATAATTACCTAATTTATTCTCACATATGCTACACATCCATTTTGCTATCTCTTCACTATATATTAAAAATTCTTCTACAAATTCATTATCCTCTGCCTCCAGGAATAAGTACCACCCCTTTATTCTCTTAAGCTCTTCTTCAAAATCTCCTACTGCTTCCATCCATCTAATTACTAAATAAAAATCATAAAGAGTATAACTATTTATTCCTTTTTTCTTCTTTGTAAGCACTCTATTGATTAATATTCCTCTTAATTTATCAATAAAAGGCCTAAATTTTTCACTAGACTTTCTAAGCCCATTAAGACTTACATATAAATGAACAGACTTATTCATAAATGCACGTCCATTATCCATATATTCAAGCATAAGTACTCCTATAAGTAAAATTTCTATAGAATACTCTTCTCTGCTTCTAAGGCTTTCAATTTTATGTTCTTCTATATACCTCATATAGTCAGCTAAAAAATCTTCACCTGTAATAATTATATTTTCCAATATTCTTTTTGATATTTTCCTAGCTGTTTCATAGCATTTTTTTGATTTTTTTTCTTTTCCTTTTAGGTCATACGTAACCAAGATAAACACCCCCCTCTTATATTACCATATTATGTAAAGATAAATTCAATAAAATCTTTTGAATTTTATTGAATTTTTTCTATTTTTAAAGAAATATTATAGAAATAAAAGTCATAATAGATTTATTCATAAAACAATCTATTATGACTTATTTGTCAAATATAACTATAATATTAAAAATTATTTTTTATCTCTTTAAAATACTCTAGCAACTTCATGAATATTCATTCCACTGTTAATTGCTAATATCAGCTTGATTCTTGCTTTTTGCCCTGGAAGAGTATCCCCAAATATAACGCCTAAATTCTTTAATTGCTTTCCTCCACCTTCATATCCATATGACTCAAAAACTCTTCCTTCAAAACATCTTGAAACTACTACCACTGGAATTTCAAGTTCAATAGCTTTTTTTATACCCTCTACCATCTTTGGTGGTACATTTCCCCTACCTAAAGCTTCTATTACTATTCCGCCGTAGCCCTTTTCAATCAAATAATCTATGTAGCTTGAATCCATATCTACAACACATTTTATAAGAGCAACCTGTTTTTCAATTTTTGAAACATCATATTTTTCTAAATGATTGGCATCTCTATAAAAAATAACATTATCATTATCAACAATACCTATTGGTCCAAAATTTGGTGTTCTAAAAGCATTAAGAGCCATTGAATTTGCTTTTGTAACTTCTGAAGCAGAGTTCAATTCTCCATTAAAGCAAACTAACACCCCTCTTCCTACAGCTTCATCAGAAATAGCTGTACAAATCGAAGTTGCTAAATTAAAAGGACCATCATATCCAAGTTCAGAACCACTTCTCATAGCCCCTGTAACCACTACTGGCTTTTTTGTTTTCACAGTAAGATCTAAAAGATAAGCAGTTTCTTCAAGAGTATCTGTTCCATGAGTTATTACAACACCATCTATATCATCTCTTTCAACAAGTTCCGTAGTAAATTTACTTAATTTAAGCATTGTTTCCAAAGTCATATGTGGTGATGGCATACTTGAAAAAGTATATGCTTCAATTTCTGCATAATCCTCTACTCCTGGAATCATAGACATAATTTCATCCGCAGACAGGCTTGGCACAGCTGCTTTTATCTTCTCATCTATTTTCATGGATATTGTTCCGCCATTAAATATTATTGCTATCTTTTTCATGTTCTTCCTCCATCTTATACTTTAGTTATCATAAATTTCATCTCTATATCAATCATACTTTGATTATTGGCAGGTCGGCTTGTCCTGCATCTCTGTTTACTGATAGAATTCATTATATCAGCGTATGAGGAGCCATTTCTCACCTCAAAAATCAAGCATTGCTAAATTTAAAATTATACTATTGTCTTAAATTAAATTATATATTTATATAATATAAAATTCAACCATTTTAATATCTTCTCTTATATCAATTAATTTTCTACTTTTAAGCTTACTATTAATTTTCTCTTCACTGATAGGATACATAGTTGCAACATATATATATTTTTTCTCTCTATCTATTTCAATACCTACAAGGATGCTCCTATACATCCTTTTTATTATTTGCACAGCAGTCTGTCCCCTTTTATTAGTATATACTCCTATATAATCTGGTTTTTCAATTATATCTCTCATCCACATTATGATGGTATCATTTGACCTTGTATTAAATTGCTTTCCATGCCTCTTATTAATATGCTTTAATACACCTGGAGAAGCATATATTATTCCAGTGAAATCTATACCTATCATATTGGCGATATGACTTTTTAAATATCCTACTCTTTTATAGGTACAAAATCTGCTATCCATAATATCCCTCTTAACTTTTTATATTAAGCACTTTATAGTATCTGCTTAATATATTTTATTCAATATAGGTATATTATTTACTACTTTTTAATCTTAATTTTATAAAATCAAATAATCTGCCACTTTATTTAAGCAACAGATTATTTATATACACTTTGCTATAAAATAATGCAGATTAATCCACCACTGCCTTCATTTATAATCTTCTGCAATGTTTTTTGAATTTTGGTCTGAACATCTTCTGGCATTTTATATAATTTATTTTGTAACCCTTCTTTGACCAATACTTCTAAAGATTTTCCAAACATATTGCTTTGCCATAATGATGCTGGATTCTTATCATACTGATCCATTAAAGCTTTTACTAATTCTTCACTTTCTTTTTCTGAACCCATTATAGGACTTATTTCTGTCTTTATATCAGCTTTAATAAAATGTAATGATGGTGCACTTGCTTTTAACTTCACGCCAAACTTACTACCCTGCTTAACTATCTCCGGCTCCTCAAATGACATTTCAGATAATTGTGGTGCTACAAGTCCATAGCCTGTTTCCTTAACATCTATCAATGCATCCTTTATCTTGTCATATTCCTTTTTAGCTGCATTTAATTCTTTTATTAATACTATTAAATCACTTTCTGATGATACATTAACATCACAATTTTCACTTAATACCTTATAGAATATGTCTTCACTAGGCTTTAAAAGCATTTTAGCTGTTCCATCCCCTAAATTAATTTGCTCTAAAGCAGACGATCCTAAATTTTCTGTATTTTTAGCTTCATTAAATATTGGTTTAATATCCTTAATCTTATTAATATTTTGACACATTCCCTTAATAATCTTAAAGAATTCTTTTTTCAACCAGTGATCAGGACTTAATTTTTCAATCCACACAGGCATATCTATATTTATCTCTTTAACTGGGAATTCAGTAAGTACTTGATTAAATAATTTTTCTATATCTTTTTCTGTCATATTAAATACATCCATAACCTGTACTGTTACGTCATATTTTTTTTCAAGATCATTTTTTAAGCTTTCTGTTTCAGGGGAATTTATGTTTTTAGTATTAAGTACAACTACAAAAGGCTTATTGATTGATTTAAGCTCTTCAACTACTCTTTCTTCAGCTTCCACATAATCTTCTCTTGCAAGGCCTGTGATACTTCCATCAGTAGTTACTAAAAGTCCTATAGTTGAATGATCTGTAATAACCTTTCTTGTTCCTATTTCAGCTGCATCTTCAAAAGGTATTTCATATTCATACCATGGGGTATTAACCATTTTAGGTTCCTCATCTTCTAAATATCCTAAAGCCCCTTTAACAATATATCCTACACAGTCAATTAATCTTACCTTAAATTTCACATCATCATCTATAGTTATTTCAATAGCTTCATTAGGTACAAACTTGGGTTCTGTAGTATGAATTGTTTTTCCTGATCCACTTTGTGGAAGTTCATCTTTAGCTCTTTCTTTTTTATAAGTATTATTTATCTTAGGTATTACCATGGTGTCCATAAATTTCTTGATGAATGTTGACTTCCCTGTCCTTACAGGACCAACAACACCTACATATATGTCGCCTTGAGTCCTTTCTGCAATGTCTCTGTATATGTTGAAACTATCCACAAGTATACCCCCTTTTATTTTTAACACTATATATATATTCTATTTTGAAAAAAAGTATACTGTTTTGTATTTTTTATTTAAAAAAACAGCTACAAAATTCAATGATTTTGTAGCTGTTTCATCTAATATGTTTCTGATTTCTTATCTCTTTGTAAAAGCATATTTACCATTTCTTTAGCATTCTTGCCCTTAAATAACACTTGGTATAATGCATCAGTAATTGGCATTTCAATACCCAATTCTTCTTTTAATTCATAGAATGCTTTGCATGCTTTAATGCCCTCAACAACCATACCTGTTTCTTCTACAGCTTCTTCCATAGTCTTTCCTGTACCAATAAGATAACCAGCTTTCCTATTTCTAGAATGTACACTTGTACAAGTTACTATTAAATCTCCCATACCTGTAAGACCTAAGAATGTTTCAATCTTTCCACCTAACTTTAGTCCCACTCTTACAATTTCAGCCATACCTCTTGTCATTAATGCTGCTTTTGTATTATCTCCATATCCAATACCATCACATACACCTGAAGCCAAAGCTATTACATTCTTTACAGCTCCACCTATTTCAACACCAATAATATCATCATTAGTATATACTCTAAATTCTGTAGTCATAAATAAATCTTGTACTTCTTCGGCATATTTCATATCATGTGATGTAGTTAATACTGTTGTTGGAATTCCAAAAGCTACTTCTTCAGCATGACTTGGACCTGAAAGGATAACTACTGGATTTGATAGTTCTTCTTCAATAACTTCCGCTAAAGTTTTATTTGTTCCTTCCTCTATTCCTTTTGCTATACATATTACAGGAACAGATTCTGGTATCTTTCCCTTAAGGCTATTTGATACCACTCTTATAACATGAGAAGGAACAGCTAAAACTACATATTCACATCCATTTAATGCAGCATCTTCATCATTATAAGCAATGACATTTTTAGGTATCTTTAAACCTTTAATATATTTATCGTTTTTCCCACTATTTATATCATTTACAACATTAATATCTCTATCAAAAATAGAAACATCATTTCCTTTGTTTGCTAATAAAATAGCTAGGGCAGTTCCAAAACTACCTCCACCTAAAAAAGCCACTTTACTCATAATTATTTATCCTTTCTTTCTCTATATTCAATTTGAATTCCAGTTCCACTGAAATCAAAGCTATCTCTTAATCTATTTTCTAAATATCTTTCATAAGAGAAGTGTCTTGCATTTACATCGTTAACAAAGAATACAAACTTTGGTGGCTTTGTAGCTACTTGTGTAGCATAATAAACCTTAAGTCTCTTTAATGCAACTACCGGAGGCTCTTTCATTAAGATTGCCTTACTTACTACATCGTTTAATATACCAGTTCCTATTCTCTTATTGTAGTTATCGTAACATTCTTTAGCTACTTCTAATACCTTATGTGTTCTTTGACCAGTTTTAGCTGATATAAATAAGTATTTTGCATAGCTTAAGAATTTTAAACTACTTGCAAGATCTTTCTTGTATATATCCATAGTTTTATCATCTTTTTCAATAAGGTCCCACTTATTTACTATAACCATTATTGCTTTTCCTAACTCATGAGCATAACCAATTATCTTTTCATCTTGCTCTGTAACACCTTCAGTTGCATCTATCATAAGTATACATACATCTGCTCTTTCTATGGCAGCATAAGTTCTAATAACTGAATATCTTTCAATTTCTTCTTTAACTTTGCTCTTTCTTCTAAGACCAGCAGTATCAATAAGAGTAAATTTACCAAATTCAGTTTCAAGCTTACTGTCTATGGCATCTCTTGTTGTGCCAGCAACATCTGAAACTATTAACCTTTCTTCACCTAATAATTTATTAATAAGAGAAGATTTTCCAACATTTGGTTTACCTATCATAGCAATTTTTATATCTTCTTCTTCATCTTCACCAGTTGATTCCTCTTCAAAATTTTCAACTACTCTATCAAGCATATCTCCAAGTCCTAATCCTTGAGATGCTGATATAGTTATTGGATCACCTATACCTAAATTATAGAATTCCCATGCATTATCTTCCTCTTTCAAAGAATCAACTTTATTAACAACAAGAACTATAGGCTTCTTGCTTTTTCTAAGCATTGTTGCAACTTCATGATCTGCTGCTGTAAGCCCTTCTTTACCATCAACTATAAATACTATTACATCAGCTGTTTCAATGGCTATATTTGCCTGCCTTCTCATTTGAGTTAAGATGATATCTTGGTTTTCTGGTTCAATCCCACCAGTATCAATCATTGTAAATGTATGACTTAGCCATTCTGCTTCTGCATACACTCTGTCTCTTGTAACACCTGGTGTATCTTGTACTATTGAAATTCTCTTTCCTGCTAATTTATTAAATAATGTAGATTTACCTACATTAGGTCTACCTACTATAGCTACTATTTGTTTTGCCACTATTTTTCCTCCTGACAAGCTTTATTTATTATATCAACTAAATCTTCACCTGTATGATCACATACAAGAACTTTTACATTTAGCGCTTTTTCAATTTCTTCTAATCTAGTATCATCAAGCATTATAAAGTCAGCTGGCGCTAGTTCATATCCTTTTCTAAACATGTTACTAGACATTATTAAATAATCGCTGCTTATTTTATCTTTAATTTGGTTAATAATATCTCTACCAGTTAAAAGTCCTGTTACTGTAATAGATTCGCCAAAAAAATTATTAGTTATTTTATATGTATCTATCTTGATATTATTATTAGCTTCCATAATTTTTGCAACTCCACTAGAAACTTCATTGTAAGCTAGCTTTCCTGTTGCTATACTAAAAGTTCCCTTTATATCTTTCTTTAAGTGTCCTATACTGTTATTGATTGATTCTCTAAAGCATCTAATCATACCTATTCCATCTTCAATTTGAGCGTACCCCTTATAGAATTCTTCATCTGGTACATCTATTCCTGCAACCAAATAGAATTCATCAGAAAATCTTACAAAAGGATCACCTATATCCTCCATAAACTTTTCTTGGAATTCCATAACCATTTCTAGTTCCTTTTTGGCTGTTTCCTCTGTAAAAGTCTTAACCTGCACTAATCCTTCTCTGTATTTAGTTACACCTATAGGTACTACTGCAATATTTTCTACTGCCGGATATAACTTATATAAGTCTTCTATTGTCTTTCTAAGCTCTTCACCATTATTTACTTCTGGAATAAGTACTATCTGACAATGCATTTCAATACCAGCATCACTTAGACGTTTAAGTCTTTCATAAACTCGCCCTGCAAACCTATTTCCAAGCATCTTAACCCTTAGTTCTGGATTTGTTGTATGTACAGAAATATTTATAGGACTGATTCTATATCTTATTATTCTCTCTATATCTTCATCCTTCATATTTGTTAATGTAACAAAGTTACCTTGTAAGAATGAAAGACGTGAATCATCATCCTTAAAATATATACTTTCTCTCATTCCCTTTGGATTTTGATCTATGAAACAGAACATGCATTTATTACTACATCTTTTGGCTTTATCCATTATTCCTCCGCCAAATTCTAATCCTATTTCTTCACCATAATCTTTTTCTATCTCATATTCCCAAACTTCTCCATCTGGTTTTTGAATTTCTAAAACTATCTCTTCATCTGCAGTTAAAAACCTGTAGTCAATAATATCAACTATCTTTTCTCCATTAATTGATAATAGAATATCATTTACTTCAATGCCGACTTCTTCAGCAATACTATCAGGCATTACACTAGTTACTACATTTTTCATATATTTCACTCCTATAATTACCTTTCTACTCTATGATATATTAACTCAATTATTATATTCAGTCAACAAACAACTTATTTTATCATATATTTCTACTATCTTTACTGTATTTTTATGTTGAATATTAATATAAATAATAAGAGAAGAGGTTTTCCCCTTCTCTTATTATTTACTCATTTAAATCAACATAATCGCCTTCTTTTGAAAAAATAATCCACTCACATATATTAGTTATGTGATCTCCCATTCTTTCTAAATACTTTGAGGCAAAAAGTATCTGTGTTCCTTTATTAATGAGATTTTCATCCTTGCTCATCTTCTTAATGACATCATTAAATAATTTACGGTAAATTACATCCACTTCATCATCAAGCTTACAAATTCTATAAGCCTCTTCTACATCACTATTAACAAAAGCTTCCACAGACATATTAATCATCTTGCTCAATATTTCAACCATGTTCCATAAGGGAATTTCAGCTTCTCCTAACGGATCTATTTCTATTCTTTTATTAATCTTGCATATATCTACTGCATAATCTGCTATTCTCTCTAAATCCGTTACAATTTTTGAAGCTGCAAACATCTTTCTTAAATCAGATGCCATTGGTGATTGTGTTGCCATATATATTAAACATTTTTCTTCAATTCTCTTGTTTAATGCATCAACCTTATCATCATTTTTAATAACCTTTTCTGATAATTCTACATCATGATTTTTTAAAGCATTTATAGAATCATAAATCTGCTTTTCAACAAGACTTCCCATTTCAGCAAGTTCTGATATTAAGCTTTTAAGGCGCTTATCTAAAATATTTCTTGTCATATAGCATATCCTCCTAATATTTTATCCAAATCTTCCTGTTATATAATCTTCCGTTCTCTTATCCTTTGGTTTATAGAAGATATCGCTAGTATCTCCGTACTCTACTACCTCTCCACTTAAGAAAAATGCTGTCTTATCAGCAATTCTTCCAGCTTGTTGCATATTATGAGTAACAATGACAACTGTATATTCTTTTTTAAGCTCATACATCAACTCTTCCATCTTTATAGTTGATATTGGATCTAAAGCTGATGTTGGTTCATCCATTAGTATTATTTCTGGTGAAACAGCAATAGTTCTTGCTATGCATAATCTTTGTTGCTGACCACCTGATAATCCTAATGCACTTTTCTTTAATCTGTCCTTAACTTCCTCCCAAAGTGCAGCACCCATTAAACTTTTTTCTACAATTTCATCTAAAGTCTCCTTATCTTTAACACCATGAATTCTTGACCCATAAGCTACATTATCATAAATTGACATTGGAAATGGATTTGGTTTTTGAAAGACCATACCAACCTTTTTTCTTAAATCTATTTCATCAATGTCTTTATATATATTTTTACCACCAATAATTATTTCACCAGTAATCTTAACATTATCAATTAAATCATTCATTCTATTTAAAGTTCTTAAAAATGTTGATTTTCCACATCCTGATGGTCCAATCAAAGCTGTAACTTTTTTTGATTCTATATCTAAATTTATATTTTTAAGAGCTTTATTATCTCCATAAAATAATTCTAAATTTTTTACCTGTATTTCAGGCACTTTACCACTTGTCATACTTTCACCTCTAAAAACTACTAATAATTAGCCTGGTTAAACTTCTTTGTTATAATCTTAGCTATACTATTTAACAATAATATAATAACAATTAATACAATTCCTACTGCTGCAGCTTCTGCAATATCTCCAGCTTCTTGTTCTACTAAAAATGAGTGGACAGTAAGAGTTCTTCCACTTGAAAAAATTCCTTTAGGCATTTTCGCAACACTTCCTGCTGTAAGTAATATAGCTGCTGATTCTCCAACTACACGCCCTATGGAAAGTATTATCCCTGATAATATCCCAGGAATAGCACTTGGAAGAATTACTTTGTAAAGTGTTTGAAATTTTGTAGCTCCAAGCCCTAGCGAAGCTTCTCTATACGATGTTGATACTACTTTTAAAGCCTCTTCTGTAGTACGTATTATTACAGGTAAAATAATAATTGAAACAGTAAGTGCACCTGATAATAATGAATAACCAAATTTTAAAAAACCTACAAAAAATATTGCTCCAAAAAGTCCATATACTATTGAAGGTATTCCTGAAAGCGATTCTGTACAGAATCTTATTATTTTAACCACTTTTCCTTGTTTTGCATACTCTTGTAAATAAACTGCTGCTAGTACTCCAATTGGTGTTGCTACTAAAATTGATATTCCAACTACATATAATGTGGAAACTATCATCGGCATGATTCCTCCATCACCGGAAGCAGAATATTCACTTAAAATAAATGTAGGAGTAATTTCCTTATATCCTTTAATAAAGATAAAACCTAATATAAACACTAAAATTCCAACTGTAAAAATAGCTGATAAATATAATAATATTTTTAATATATTTTCTTTAAATTTCCTCATAGTTATTTACCTTCCTTATTAGAAAGCTTTGCTATTACTAAGTTTAATATCAAGATAAATATAAATAACACAACTCCTGTAGCAAAAAGCATTTCTTGATGTGTTCCATAAGCATATCCCATCTCTAAAGCTATATTACTTGTTAAAGGCCTTACTCCATCAAATATTGACGTTGGAATATTAGCTGAATTTCCTGCCACTAAAATTATTGCCATTGTTTCTCCTACAGCTCTACCAATCCCTAGGATAACCGCTGCTAAAATACCTGATTTAGCTGCTGGAACTACAACCTTAAATGTAGTTTCAATATGTGATGCTCCTAAAGCTAATGATCCTTCCTTATAGCTTTTTGGTACAGCTCTTATAGCTGTAGTAGCCACTGAAATTATTGTAGGTAACATCATTATTGCTAAAACAATTATTACTGCTAATAAACTCTGACCTTTAGGCAAGTTAAATGTATTCTTAATCCAAGGTACGATTATTGCAAGTCCAAAAACTCCATACAATACTGAAGGTATTCCGGCTAATAATTCTACAGCTGGTACAATTATACTAGCTACTTTCTTAGGTGCAATTTCAGAAATAAAAATTGATGTTAATAAACCAATAGGTACACCAATAAGCAAAGCTCCTATTGTTCCTAATATAGTTGCAATAATCATTGGTAATATGCCAAATTTACTGGAACTTGGATACCAATCTATTCCTGTAATAAATCCAACAAAGGAATACCCTTCTGCAAAAAATGGTCTTAACCCTTTGTAAAATACAAATCCCATTATTAACAGCAAACTAAATACCGCAATTAACGCACTTAGTAAAAATATCCACTTTGAACCTTTGTCAACAGCTTTTTTCATATTAAAAGTTTTAACAGATTCAACTTTTCTATCTACTATATATTCTTCACTATTCTTTTTATTTATATTTTGCATTTTACTCCTCCAAAGCTAGTGGCTAAAAACAAAATTAAGTCACCTAGGATTTATTTTTTCTAATAAAGATGCTTATCTTAAGCATCTTTATTTACATCCCCATTTTAGTTATTATTAATCAATTGTTATTAATTTGTTATCTTCAACGATTTGTTGCCCTTCTTCACTAGTAATATAATCTATTAATTTTTGAGAATCTTCTGTAATATACTGCTCATTTGTGACAGCTAGGAAAGGTCTTGATAGTGCATATGAACCTGCTTTAACATTTGCTGCCGTTGGCTCTATCCCATTAACATTTATTGATGATATTGCGTCATCTACGTATTCAAATGAAACAAATCCAATGGCATTTTCGTTAGTAGAAACAGTTGTCTTAACGTCACCATTTCCTTTAGATATAATAGCATCTTTTACTAGTTCTTCTTCGCTATATTCAACACCTTCTTCAAATGCTGTTCTAGTTCCTGAACCTGCTTCTCTTGAAACTACAACTATTGGTGCATTGCTTCCTCCTACTTCGCTCCAATTAGTAATCTTCCCTGTAAATATATCTCTTATTTGACCTATAGTTAATTCTTTTACTGAATTACCAGTGTTAGTAATTACAGCAACTCCATCATATGCTAACACTGTAGCTTTAACCTTTGCAGCTTCTTCATCTTTTAAATCTCTTGAAGACATCCCTATTTGAGAAATTCCATCCATAGCATCTTTAATACCAGCAGATGATCCTGTTTGATTAATCTCAATTGATATGTTGGAATTTTCTTCTTCGTATTTTTCTGCTATTTTTTCCATTAGTGGCCCCACTGAAGTTGATCCTGAAACTGTAATTGTAACTGTTCCGTCATTTGAAGTTGAATTATTTCCACAACCTGTGAAAACCGCTCCTGTCATTGCTATTATCATTGCTCCTGCTAATAATTTAATCTTTTTTCTTTTCATCTCTATATCCTCCATAAATACAAGTTATATATATTATTGATTTCTTTCCTTGAATTACTTTATACATTAATATTATTATTTAAAAGTTAACTCAATATTATGCAATTGTTAAAAGAACATCTTATTTTGTTAAAAACATATTAAATTTAATAAAAAAGGAATATTGAAAATATTCAAGATTCCTTTTTTATTTATTCACAATATACATTTTTACTAATCACTGTAAATTTGCTTCCTTTACCAACTTCTGATTCAACAAATATTTCACCATTAAATAATTTAACAATATGTTTTACTATAGCTAGTCCTAAACCTGTACTCTTTGATGTTCTAGATTTATCAACAATATAAAATCTTTCAAATATTCTAGGTAGGTCTTCTTTAGGTATTCCAATCCCATCATCCTTAACCATTAAAACAAATTTATCCTTACTTTTATTAGTAAATATTTTTACATTTCCATTTTCATTAGAATACTTTATACTGTTAGTTGTTAAATTTAATACCACTTGATAAAACTTATCTTTATCTCCCACAAGTAATCCATTAAACTTTTTTTCAACCTCAATAGATATATTCTTCTTAGCAGCTTCTTTCTTTATCATGTTTATAACATCCTCAACCACTTCATTAGGATTGAATTTTTCATTAGAAAGCTTATTCATATTTTCAATATTAGATAAAATTAATATATCATCAATCAGCAGTGTCAATCTATCAGTTTCTTTATCTATTATATCTAAGAATTTATTTTTAGTATTTTCGTCATCAACTATCCTCAGTGTCTCTGAAAATCCCTTAATAGATGTAAGAGGTGTTTTTAACTCATGTGATACATTTGCTACAAATTGACTTCTCATATTTTCTAGCCTCTTTATATCAGTAATATCTTGTATGGAAATAACAATACCAATTTCACTTCCTCGTTGACCAATAATTGGTGCCTTCTTCACCTTTATTTCTCTTTCAAATGGATGGAATAACTTAATTTCCTTTGCATCAATATCCATTACATCTCTTATAAAGCTTAAAAAATCATGATCAATAATATAATTAGAAATATTTTTACCAATAATATCTTCACCAATACCGAAAAGACTTTTTGCATATGGATTAATTAGCATAACTTTACCAGCTGCCGTAATGGCTATAACACCACTTTCCATACTTTCAAGTATAGCTTCTAATTTATTTTGTTTATCTAAAGAATCACTAATCTTAATCTCTAACATATCAGCCATTTCATTAAAGGTCTTGGCCAGTGAACCTATTTCGTCATTATAATATATGACAGCTCGCTTATTTAAATCTCCATTAGCTATCTTTTGGGTTACTTCCTCCAGTTCCCTAACAGGTTGTACAATTATCTTCACCAGTTTTTCACAAAGTACTATTGATATAACTACTACTCCTATGATAATAAGAAGAAAATACTTACTACTTTTACTTGTAATTAATTTGGTATCGCTCATTTGTGCCGAAGTCCTTATAACCGTATTATCATCAATCCTAGTAGCGTAATAGACCAAATCCTTACCTACCGTATCACTAAACCTTACTAATGAGCTTACCCCTTTATCAAATGCTTCTACTACCTCTTCTCTATCAACATGATTATCTATTATTTCACCAAGGCTGTCATATAGTACCTGTCCTTCTTTATCTATGATACTTACTCTTATTTCTTGGTTATTTATTTTATATTCACTAAAATCATCATTTCCTTTTTGCAAATCATAGGTTATAAGCTTATTATAAAGTGATAAAATCTCCTTTGTTCTATCCACTTCCTTAATATTAACTACTGCAAAAAAAACACTACTTAATATGGCAATTGCAAATACTACTGTTATTAAAATAGATGCTATTATCCTCTTCTTCATTGTTATACATGAGGGTTAAATCTATACCCAACCCCCCTTATAGTCTCAATAAATTTTGGATTTTTATCATCTTTTTCAACCTTCTTACGCAAATACCTTATATGAACATCTACCGTCCTGCTTTCTCCAATGTATTCGTATCCCCATATCTTATCTAATAGCATTTCTCTAGTTAATATCTTCCCTCTATTTTTAACTAATACTTCTAAGAGTTCAAATTCCTTTAATGTCAATTCTATTTTTTCACCAGCACATATTACCGAGTGATTTTCAAAATCTGCTTCAATATCACCAAAAACAAACTTTTCACTGCTCTCATCACTCTTTGTATATCTACGCAGTACAGCTTTTACTCTTGCCATTAGCTCTCTAACAGAAAAAGGTTTTGTTATATAATCATCTGCTCCCAACTCTAACCCTAATATTTTGTCTATTTCTTCACTTTTAGCCGTAAGCATAATTATAGGTACTGCTTTAGTCTTGCCATTACTCCTTAGATCTCTGCAAACATCATAACCATCCTTACCAGGAAGCATCAAATCAAGCAAAATTAAATCTGGCACTTCATTAATTGCATTCTTTACTGCATCATCACCATCACTTGCTTCTATAACATCATATCCTGCTGCATCAAGGTTATATCTAATAAGCTCTAATATATGCTCTTCATCATCTACCACTAATATTTTCCCCTTAGCCATCTCTCTTCCCTCACTTACTCTTTAATATATACAAATGAAAACAGTCGTCCATAAGCTCCATTGCTTTTCCTATAAGAGTGTAGCTTGATTTCTTTTTCACAGTTTGTACAAATTCCTAGCGAATTTATATTTTCTTCTAATACTCCACTATTTATTAAATCATTATTAATACATTCTTCCAAACTTAAATTTCTTCCATCAAAGAGTTTACCATCTTCTATACCAAACCTCTCACTAAACTGTTCTTTTAGTTCTTCTGATACTTCATAACAGCACTTTCTAATATGAGGTCCTATATATACAACTAATTTTTCTACTTTACTATTATACTCTTCTTTCATTCTTAAAATAGTTTCACTTACTATAGATAAAAATGTACCTTTCCACCCACTGTGAATAGCTGCAATAGCCTTATTTTCTTCATCTACAAGTATTATAGGCACACAATCAGCTGTAAATACCCCTATGATTGTTTTTTCTTCATTAGTAATAAGTGCATCACCTTCATTTTCTTTAAAGTCCTTATCTCCTTTTCTATATGTATATACCTTATTACTATGAATTTGTTTTAAGTATTCTACATTTTCACTATGAAACTTAGCAATTAGTGATTCTAATTCCCTTACACCATCTTCTGTATTCCTATTAAAGTTTTTATTATTTTCTGCTGTAGAAAATACTATTTCAATTTTTCCTTGCTGGAACTTTATAAAATCATTTCCTTTTTCAAAGTAATTTAAATGCAAATAATTCATTGTACACCTCATGCTTAATACTAATTTTATTAACTAATAGTATAATTTTAAACTTATCATTACAATCCTACAACTTATTTTAACTTTACACAGCAAAAAATTGCCTTAAAAAAACCAAAGGCAACTTCTAAATATATATTTATTTTATCATAAGCCTAGTTATCTCTTCTAAGAAAGTATTTATATCTTTAAACTGCCTGTAAACTGATGCGAATCTTACATACGATATCTCATCAATTTCTTTCAATCTCTTCATAACCATTTCGCCAATCTTTTCTGATTCTATTTCAGTTAACATATTATTTGATATCTTCTTTTCAATTTCTTCAGCAATTTCTTCAATTTGCTTTCTTGAAACTGGTCTTTTCTGGCATGCAATAATAAGACCATTAACTATCTTTTCCTTATTGAAGTTTTCCCTTGTTAAATCTCTCTTAACAACTAATATAGGAATATCCTCTATCTTTTCATATGTAGTATACCTTTTGTTACATTTAGTACACTCTCTTCTTCTTCTTATTGTTGTATTATCATCTGTTGATCTGGAATCTACTACTTTGCTTTCATCATTAAAACAAAAAGGACACTTCATATTCTCTCCGCCTTTCACTTTTGTAATATACTCTCTTAATTATATAATTTTTCACAGCAATTTACTAGACATTATTTTCTTTAAACTCTTCTATGATACTCGATGCATCTACTATTAATACATCTACTCCAATCTTCACAATCTTATCCCATGCAAGCTCTATATCATCTGCTTTATTGAACCATGATTTCACAGGTGATGGTAAAAAAATAGAAACTATCTTTTTAGTGTTTATATCAACTTTAAAATCCTTAACATAACCAATTTTACTGCCTGTACTTATATCAATTACCTCCATATTTCTAATGGCATTTAAAGAATATAATACTTCATCTTCCAAAATCTAATACACACCCCTTTTACAATCTATATATTTAATTAATATGTATATTTACTATTTAATATACTTGATAGAGGTTCTTTGCTACAAATTTGCTTTTTCTCATAAAAAAAGTGGCTTTCGCCACGCTCCCTTCGGGAATTTAATTT